>JAKSDN010000950.1 GCA_022360075.1 Kiloniellales bacterium
AGAGCACCTCGGACGCAGCCTCGTTTCGCGGTGCATATCTCTGATAGCGGACATCGCAGGTGATGCCATGCGCGAGCATTCCCTCCACCTCGCAGATGCGGGCCAGCGGCGGCGCCAGGCTGCGGCTCGCCTCCTTGGTCAGCCTTTGATACGTTACTGTTTTGATGAACTTGCCGACCCAGAGGCCGCCGGTGTAGCGGGCCGCGCGGCCGGTCGGCAGGGTGTGGTTGGTGCCAACCCCCTTGTCACCGTAAGCCACCGTGCTTTCCTCGCCGATGAAAAGGCTGCCGTAGTTGCGCAATCGCTCGAGGTAGTAGTCATCGCGCGCCGTCTGGATTTCCAGATGCTCCGGCGCGTACTCGTCGCTGACCGCGATGGCCTCGTCGTCGCTATCGACGACGATGATCTCGCCGTGGTCACGCCAGGCCGGCTCAGCCATGTCTCGGGTCGGCAGGGTCTTGAGCTGCTCCTCCACACAGCCGAGCACCGCTTCACCGAGCGCGGCCGAGGTGGTGATCAGCCAGGCGGGGCTGTCCGGGCCGTGCTCGGCCTGGCCCAGCAGGTCGGTGGCAACCAGCTCGGCGTCCGCCGTCTCGTCGGCGATGACGCAGATCTCGGTCGGCCCCGCCAGAAGATCGATGCCGACCATGCCGTAGAGCTGCCGCTTGGCTTCGGCGACATAGGCGTTGCCGGGCCCGGTGATCATATCGACCGGGCGCATGCCGACGCAGCCGAAGGCCATGGAGGCCATGGCCTGGACGCCACCGATGCAGAAGATCTCGTCCGCCCCGGCCGCGTGCAGGCCGTAGAGCGTCGGCGGAAAGATCCCCTCCCCATCCCGCGGAGGCGCGCAGCCGATCACGTGGTCGACACCGGCGACCTTAGCGGTGCCGACCGACATGATGGCGGCCGAGACCAGGGGGTACTTTCCGCCCGGAATGTAGCAACCGACGGCCGAGACGGGGATGAGCTTCTGGCCCAGCAGCACACCCGGCATGACCTCGGCTTCGAAGGCCTGCATGGACTCGAGCTGGCGCTTGGCAAACTCCTGCACATTGTACATGCAGACGGCGAAATCCTCCTTGAAGGTCTCCGGCATCTTCGCCGCCACCTGCCGGATGCGGTCTTCGCTGACCCGGAACTCATCCGCCTCCCACTTATCGAGCTTCACCGCATAGCGCCTGACGGCCGAGTCGCCCTCTTCGTCGATCTCGGCGATCATGCTCCGCACGGTCTCTTCGACCTCGGCGCGTCTCACCTTACCGTCGCATTCGGCGCGTTTGAGATAGCTGCGCATCTTTCCTCTCCGACTGCGTCTGCTAACGGGCGATTTCCAATTCATGGCCGGCTCCGACTGCCGAAGCCGCGCTCATCGGGCCGCTGGCGCTTCCGGAACGGCGCAAAGCCAAGCCTTCTTGGGGCTCGAAGAGATGCATCGCGGCCGCATCGAAGACCACGCCGATACGGTCGCCCATGGCAACGGGGACTTCGGCACGCACCTGAACGACCAAGCGCTGCCCGGCGATCAACGAGACCTCGATGAGCTTCTCCGAGCCGAGCAGCTCAACCAAGTCGACTTGTCCCTGCAACGCATCCCCCCGATCCGAGGCGACAAGCGACAGGGCCTGCGGCCGTACACCGAGGGTGAGCCGAGAATCCGGAGCCAGACCCCGTAGGTCTGCATCTTGCGGCAGAGGCAGGACGGCATCGCCGAGGCGAAGGCTGGGCGGCGCCCCGGCCGCGAGGCTGACATCGAGAAAGTTCATCGGCGGGTTACCGATGAAGCCGGCGACGAAAAGGTTGGCCGGCCGGTTGTAGATCTCCTGCGGCGTTGCGAACTGCTGCACCGCACCGTCCTTCATCACCGCGATGAGGTCGGACATGGTCATGGCTTCCAGCTGATCATGGGTTACGTAGACGGTGGTCGTGCCGAGCTGCAGATGAAAACGCTTCAGCTCCGAGCGCATGGTGACGCGCAGCTTGGCATCGAGATTGCTCAGCGGCTCGTCCATCAGGAAGACCACGGGGTCGCGCACCATCGCCCGCCCCAGCGCGACGCGCTGCCTCTGCCCGCCCGAGAGATGGCGCGGCTTGCGGTCGAGAAGATGACCGATCTCGAGAACCTCCGCGACCTCGGCGACCTTGCGGCGGAGCTCCTCTCGCGGCGTGCGCCGCACCCGCAGGCCGTAGGCGATGTTGTTGAACACGTTCATGTGGGGATAGAGCGCATAGCTCTGGAACACCATGGCGACGTCCCGTTGGCCGGGGCGCACCAGGTTCACCCGCCGCTCCCCGAACAGGATGCTGCCTCGGGTTACCTTCTCGAGGCCGGCGATCATGCGCAGCAGCGTGGTCTTGCCGCAGCCGCTCGGCCCCAGCAGGGTGACGAAACGCTGGGCAGGGAAGGTCAGCTCCACGTCCCGCACCACATGGTGAACACCGAAGTACTTGTTCACGCCGCTGAGTGTGACGTCTACCGTCATGGTCTCAACCCTTGACCGCGCCGGCGCCGAAGCCGGCCACCAGATGGCGCTGGAAGAACATGAAGAGCACGGCGAGCGGCAGCGTCATCAGCACGGCCGAGGCCATCATCAGCCCCCAATTGACGTGCACCCCCTCGAAGAAGTGCATGACCCCCACGGTAAGGGGCAGGTTCTGCACGGCGTTGATGAAGATGCGCGCGAAGAGATAGTCGTTCCAGGCGACGATCATGGAGAAGATCGCCGCCGCGATGATGCCAGGCAAAGCGCAAGGCAGGACGATCTGATAGAAGACCTGAAAGCGGCTGGCACCATCGATCAAACCGGCCTCCTCTATCTCGATCGGCAAGCCTCTGAAGAAGGCCCAGAGCAGCCAGGTGCAGAAAGGAAGGGTGATCGCGACATAGCCGAAGACCAACGACCACAGATTGTTGGCGAGGCCGAGATCGACGATCACCAGAAAGAGCGGAAAGACCAGCACGATGGGCGGCATCATATAGCCAAGCAGGCTGAGATAAGGGATGGCCGAGCGGCCCCAGTAGCGGAAGCGGGTCAGGCTGTAGGCCGCCATGGTGGCGATGATGACGCTGATCAAAGTAGCACCGACCGTGACCACCAGGCTGTTGCGGAACCAGGACAGGAAGTGCTGGGTCGGCGAAGTGTCCGGCACGTAGTCGCTACCCGACTGGAAATACATGGGCTTGCCGTGGATGAGCGAGGCGTAGTGCTCGGCGGTCAGTCGGTCGGGCAGCCAAGTCGGCGGGCTGGTGAAGATTTCCGCCGTCGGCTTCAGCGACGTTGCCAGCGCCCAGATCAAAGGAAAGCAGACGGCGAAGGTGACCAGGATCAGAAGCAGGTAAAGCAGGAAGCGCCGTAGCAGCTCTCCCCAGTCGATGTAGGCCAGAGTACCCATCACTAGTCCTCTTTGCCGAAGCGCATCATGCGCAGATAGAGCACGCTGCCGAGCAGAAGCATCGCCGTCATAACGACTCCAGTTGCGGCACCGACGCCGAGCTTGAGGTTCGCGATCGACTGCTCGAAGGAGTAGATCGCCAGGTTGAAGGTGGAGGTGCCGGGGCCGCCCTTGGTCAGCAGATAGATCTCCTCGAACTTGTTAAAGGTCCAGATGGTACGGAACACGATGACCACCATCAGCACCTCCGCCAGTTGCGGTAGGGTGACGTCGACGAAGCGGCGCACCGGTCCGGCTCCGTCGACTTTCGCCGCGTCGTAGAGTTCGGGAGAGATCGTCTGCAATCTGGCCAGGACGCAGATCACCACGAAGGGTGTGTACTTCCAGACGTTGAGCATAATGGTGGAGGCCATTGCCATTTCCGGAGTCGACAGCCAGTAGATGTTCTCGTCGATCAGGCCGACGCTCAGGAGCACATGATTGACGATGCCGATCTCCGGATTGAACAGCCAGGTCCACATGAGGGCAATCACCGCGGTCGGCACGATGTAGGGGAACATGAGCAGGCCGCGGAAAATGTTGATGCCCCGCAGCTGGCTGTGCAGCAGTAGCGCTATCCCGACCCCGAGGATGGCTTGCAGGGCAATCGAGGAAAAGGTCCAGACGCAGGCCTGCTGTAGGGAATCCCAGAACAAGGGATCCGAGAAGATCGTGTTGAAGTTGTCGAAGCCGACGAAGGTCCACTGATCCGGCCGCAGTGGGTTGCGGTAGTAGAACGACATCCGGATCACCTGTGCGACCGGATAGGCCATAAAGACGAGACAGGCGATCAGGAAGGGCGCGATGAACAGCAGGCCGATGTGCAGGTCGTCCTGTTGCCACCGTTCCCGCCACGAGCCGGAACGAACGTGCCTTTCCTGCCCTAACTCGTCTTCGCCGAGAGCCGTCTGCATGGCCCTTCAGGCCGCATTCAGGACGGCAAGGATCGGCGCTCGACCGGCCGAACCTTGCCGCCGTGTTTCAAGGGGCAGCCGCTTCGCCCGATGAACGCGCACCAGCTACCCTAAAGGACGAGGCGCAGATGCTCCTTGCGCACCTGCTCCAGCTCTTTGGCACCCCACTGTGCCGCCTCGGCAGGCGAGGTGCCGTCCAGCACGACCTTCTGCACCGTCTGCGCGAGTATGGAGCGTCCGTGCACGATGCCGGCCAAGGGATTGACCCCCTTGCGTAGCTCGTTGCCGGTGTTACTCGAGTGCGGCAAGGCGTCCCGGTAATACGTCAGGATGGTGCGTTCCTTGGTTTCGAAGAAGGGATGCTGCTTGAGACGAGGATCCTCGACCACGTCCTTGTAGACCGGCGAGACATTGGGCACCAAGGAGTGACAGTAGCGAATGAGCCACTCGCGCTTGGTCTGATAGTAGGCTAGAGCCGCTTTGACCTCCTCAATATAGGGGTTGTTGGGCGCGGGAATGCACCAGCCTTGGAAGTCGTTCCAATTAAAGCGGTTACCGGTGGTCGGGTGTGCCGCGTGGTTGAACGACTGGATGGCGTCATAGACCTGAGGCGCTTCCTCCGCCGCGCGGCCGTAAACACGGCCCCAGTAGAAGACCATGCCGACCTGCCCGGTCACCATGGCATCGACGACCTGCAGGAAGCTGTATTCGAGAGCGCCCCTGGGCATGTAGGGCCGCAGCTGACGAATGAAGTCGAGCGTCTCGACCGTCGCAGGGCTGTCGAAAGCGACTTCGAAGTTGTTGGCTGCGTCGAACATGCGCCCGCCTGCCGAGTGCAGCAGGGAGGCGAAATGGTAGTCGGTGCAAAGGTTGCGGCCGAGCGCCAGCGCGATGCCGTCCAGGTCGGTCTTCTCCTGGATCGTGCGCGCGGCGTTCAGCAGGTCGTCCCAGGTCCAGCTGTCTGGGTCGCCGAGACCGAGCTCGTTGATAACGTCCATGCGCACCATGAGAAGATGGGGCTGATGATGAGCCGGCAGGACATACTGGGAGCCCTTCCAGGCGCCCCAGTCGGCGAACTCCACGCCCTCGATCATGCGGTCGCGTCCCACCTGATCGACCACTTCGTCGACCGGCTCGAGCAGACCCTCGGCCATGAGCTGGTAGGCGAGCGGCGACTCAACGCTGATCAGATGCGCCGGCTGCTGTGCGGCCAGATCGGTCATTAGCTTAACGTAGACGCTGCCCCAGCTGACCGTCTCAATCTCGAACTTGAGCCCCGGCGCGTTGGCGGTTGCCCATTCGTTCATTGCATCGACGGCGACACCGGCATAGGGACCGGGTTCGCCCCAAACGCGGACTACTCCTTGCTTGTCCGAAGCGGCGCGTGCCGCTCTGGGCGCGCCAAGCTGTCCGGCCGCCAACAGGCCACCGGTCGCGACCGCCCCGCTCGCGAGAAAATCACGGCGTGTCAGGCCGTTGAAGTAACGGGAAAAGCGATAACGTGTCATGGGTGTTCCTCCCTTTGGCGTTCTTATCTCTTCTTGTGACCTCACTCCTGTTTCTTGGGCGCGCCACCCACTGAACGGACGGCGCGAAGCGATCTTCGATCGGTCGAGGCGACGCGGTTCTCCGCGCCCAGCATCAGAACCGGCCGAAAACCACACATGTAAACGCTTTCATATTTGTGCGACTTGTTACTGTCGAATTCTCACTGGCCTTCTAGGCTATGGCATCGAAAAGCGCGGAGTCAATAAGAACTGTTTCTTTAATGCACGGTGTTTCACATAATTTTCTTGCGCGCTGACGGTACTGCAAGCGAAGCTGCAATCGAAACAAGCTGCAAACGATGCTCACCCTTATGAAAACGCTTTCGCTACGTCAGCCGGTTAGAAATACCCTGTGAGCGGGCTCGCGCCATGAAGCCGCGTCATGTCCGGGCACTGGACGACGGCGCTCGCCGCCGCCTGACCATCAAGGAGATCGCGCAGGAGGCGGGCGTATCCATTGCGACCGTTTCGCGGGTCATCAACCATCCCGACCTGGTGGCTGAAGAAACGCGCG
>JAKSDN010001337.1 GCA_022360075.1 Kiloniellales bacterium
ACATCGGCGAAGCCGCCGCCCGCAGCCTCTGCCAGCCGTCACGACCCGGCACGCGGCATCGCGCTCGTCGTCATCGCTGTCGGCTTCTTCGCCATCATGGATGGGCTGGTGAAGTGGTTGGGCGCGACCTATCCGACCATGCAGCTCATCTTCTTCCGCGCGCTCTTCGCCTTCATCCCGCTCAGCCTGTTCCTGTTCAGTGGTAAGCCGGGCGAGCGCTTCCGCTTCGGCGATCCGCTCGGCCACGTGCTGCGCGCGATCGCCGGCCTGGTCAGCCTGAGCGCCTTCTTCTACGCCTTCGCCCATATGCCGCTGGCCGATGTCGTGGCCATCGCCTTCGCGGCGCCTCTGTTCGTGACGGCGCTCTCGGTGCCCCTGCTCGGCGAGCGCGTCGGCCCGCGGCGCTGGCTCGCCGTTCTGGTCGGCTTCGTCGGGGTCTTGATCATGGTCCGGCCCGGCAGCGGCGTGTTCGAACCCCTCGCGGCCCTGGCGCTTGTCGCCACGCTCTTCTACGCCCTGGTCCTGATCTTCGTGCGCCGCCTGGTGCACAGCAACAGCAACGCCGCGATCGTCCTGGTCTATCTGCTGGTCTCCATCGTGGTCTCGGGCGCCTTCCTGCCCTTCCAATGGGTAACACCGACCCTGACCGACCTCGGGCTGCTGGTCGCGCTCGGGCTCGTCGGCGGCTTGGCACAGCTCACCGCCACCGCAGGCTATCGCTATGCCGATGCCTCGGTGCTGGCACCCTTCGACTATTTGACCATCCTCTGGGCGAGCCTGATCGGCTACTTCGTCTGGGGCGAAATCCCAGGCAACCACATCTGGCTCGGCGTGGCTCTGGTCATCGGCTCGGGCCTTTACATCCTCTATCGTGAGGCCCGCCTCGGCCTGCCGCGCGGCATTGCCCGCTGGCTCCAGGCGCGCCGCTGACACCCGCGAACAAGATGTTTCGTTTCCATGAAGTGAGCCCTGCGGCCTGCGCCGGCCTGCCCTGCTGCCTTAGCGCGAGTGTGCCCGAGGCGGCAGCTATAGTCTGATTGATCTGCTCCCGCTCCCAGTGAGGGACCATGTCACCGAAGGTCGAGCCCCCTGCCGGGCCGGTCGGCTCGGCTGCCGAATCCACGGCGCCCGAGGGAGGCGGCAAGGCGTCGAGCCGTCAAAAATCGGGCGACCAGGCTCCAGGTCGCGGCATCGCCCTTATGGTGCTTTCCGTTGGCTTCTTCTCGGTCATGGATGCCTTGGTCAAGGAGCTGTCGGACAGCGTCCCGACGATGCAGATCGTCTTCTTCCGTAGCCTCTTCGCCTTCATCCCCTTGGGCTTCATCATCTGGCGCCAGGGCCTGATCAATGCGTTGCGGATCCACGACCGCTGGGGCCATGTCCTGCGTGGCGTCTTCGGCGTGCTGGCCATGGCCATCTTCTTCTTCGCCTTCGGCCGCATGCCGCTGGCCGATGCGATCGCCATCACTTTCGCCGCGCCGATCTTCGTGACGGCGCTTTCGGTCCCGCTTCTCGGCGAGAAGGTCGGCATCCGCCGCTGGAGTGCCGTCATCGTGGGCTTTCTCGGCGTGCTGGTGATGGTTCAACCGGGCGGCAGCGGGCTGCTCGACCCGATCGCGGGCGTCATGCTGCTCGGCACGCTGTTCTACGCCCTGGCCATGATCATGGTGCGCCGTCTCTCCCGGACCGAGACCAACGCCTCGATCGTCTTCAGCTTCACCTTCGCCGCCACCCTGGTCTCGGCCGCCTTCCTGCCGTTTCAATGGGTGACGCCCGGACCGGAGACCCTGGCGCTCTTGATCACCGTCGGCCTGATCGGCGGTCTCGCCCAGATCCTCATGACCATGGCCTTTCGGGCGGGCGATGTCTCCCTCATCGCACCCTTCGACTACACGACCATGCTCTGGGCGACGCTGCTCGGGTTCATCTTCTGGGGCGAGATCCCGGGCAACAACATCTGGATCGGGGTGACGATCGTCACCGCCTCGGGGCTCTACATCCTTTACCGCGAGGCGAATCTAGGCTTGTCCCGCGGTCAGGCCCGGCGCCTGCAGAGCCGGCGCTGAGGTCGCGCCTTCAACTCTGCTTGGACCAGCGGCCCCGCTCGTCCTGTTGCCAATAGGTCACTTCGTGACCGCCGTCTTTCAGCGCCTTCCACTGCTTGCGGGCCGCGGCGAGCGCCCCGTCGTTACTGCCGTCGAACAACAAGGCACAGACCGCATAGCTGGCCAAGGACTCCGACTGCGCCCCATCGGTCAGGAACAGGACCTCGGCGCCGTTCGGATTCTCGTCCCGGTCCGTCAGCCAGATCGGCTGGTCGGCGGCCTGGCCGTCCTTGGCCGAGCCGTGCGGCAGGAAGCTGTGATCCCGGTAGGTCCAGAGATGGGCGTTCAGGGCCTCGACGCGCTCCGCCGAGCCGGCCAGGACGACAGCGCGCTGTCCGCGCTCCAGGGTTTTCTCCAGCATGACCGGAAGCGCCCCTTCGAGGCTGCTCCGGGTCAGGTGGTAGAAACGCACGTCGGTCATGGCTCACGGCGGTCAAGCGGATCGCCGGCCCGGCGCGGTCAGCCCTCGTAGTGAGCCGCAACCAGGCGGTCGAGCAGGCGCACGCCGAAGGCCGTGCCGCCCTTGGGCACGGTCGGCCGGTCCTTGCTGGCCCAGGTCACGCCGGCGATATCGAGGTGCGCCCAGGGGGTGTCCTTTTTGATGAAGCGCTGGATGAACTGGGCGGCCGTGATCGAGCCGGCAGAGCGATTGCCGATGTTCTTCATGTCGGCCGCGTCGGTGTTGATCAGCTTGTCGTATTCCTCGCTCAGAGGCAGGCGCCAGACCGCTTCGCCGGTCTCTTTCCCGGCCTGGGTCAGGCGCTCACTCAGCGTATCGTCGTTGCTGAACATGCCGGCGTTCTCGTGCCCGAGGGCGACGATAATGGCTCCGGTGAGCGTCGCCAGATCGACGATCATCCGGGGCTCGTAGGTTTCCTGCACGTACCAGAGCGCGTCGGCCAGCACCAGGCGCCCCTCGGCGTCGGTGTTGAGCACCTCGATCGTCTGCCCGGATAGGGATGTCACGATGTCACCCGGCCGCTGGGCTCGGTCGGACGGCATGTTCTCGACCAGGCCGCAGATGCCGATCACGTTGGCCTTGGCCTTGCGCCCGGCCAGCACCTGCATGAGGCCGAGCACGACCCCGGCGCCGCCCATGTCCCACTTCATGTCCTGCATGCCGCCGGCCGGCTTGATCGAGATCCCGCCGGTATCGAAGGTCACGCCCTTGCCCACGAAGGCAACCGGCGGCTCCTTGGAGCGCGGCATGCCCTGCCACTCCATGATCAGGAGCTGGGACTCCTGCGCCGATCCTTGACCGACGCCGAGCAGGGCACCCATGCCGAGGCGCTTCATCTGCGCCTCGCCAAGCGCCTTCACCTTCACGCCCAGCTTCTCGAGCTTCTTGGCCTCGGCCACGAAGGACTTCGGAAAGATGATGTTGGCCGGCTCGGACACAAGGTCGCGGGTCAGGAACACGCCGGCGGCGATCTTCTCCAGCTCGGCGAAGGCCTTCCGCGCCGCCTTCGGGTCATCGACCATGATCGTGAGCTTGCGCAGACTACTTTTCTGCTCGGGCTTCTGCTTGGTCTTGTACTTGTCGAAGCGGTAAGACCGCAGCAAGGCACCGAAAGCGTAGCGCGCCGCCCGCTCGGCGGCGTTCGAGGCCTTGCCTTTGACCTTGGTGACCAGGAGGCTCGCCTCGGCCTCCCCGACCCGTTCGAGGAACGCCAAGACCGCGCCGCCTAGATTTTCCAGATCACGCGGCGTCAGCTCCGCGGGATCGCCCATGCCGCACAGCAGAACCCGACTGTTCGGAAGCCCGGCGGGGGCCAGGATCTCCAGGATTTCGCTCTTCTTACCCTTGAAACGGCTGCTTTCCATGGCCCGTGTCAGCGCCCCGTCGCAGAGCTTGTCCAGCTCGGCGGCGGCCGGCAGGAGCTTGCGATCGGCAAGCACACCCGTGGCGATCGCGCCGCTCTTTACAGTCGTCGGCAGGGTAAAGCTGATCTTCATTGCAACTCCTCGTGGCCCTCGGCGGGCCGTATTTGTGTCCCTGGTCGGGCTGTCGGGGCTAAGCGGCACATAAGACAGCCGTCGCCTGGGGCGGGCTCCCCGGCACGGCGCAATGGAATTCCGACCTTGCCCCAATGCGATAGCGCTTGCCCCGGCCGCCGTCAATCCCGGGCGCCATCGCGCGTGCCGGAACTTGGGCGGGACAAGACTAATGGCCAGAACCCGAAAAAACTTGGTGAAATCACCTGTCCTGTCTTGGATACTCCCCGCTCAACGAAGAAATCGGGCCGGCCAGCTTCTTCAACGATGCGTTCGATCACGAAGTACGTCCTCAGACAGCTCGTCACCGTGACGCTTTCGGTCACGATCGGCCTGACCTTTGCCGTCTGGCTGACCCAGTCGCTGCGCCTGATCGACTACATCGTCAATCGCGGGCTACCGGCCTCGACCTTCCTTTCCCTGGTCGGCCTGCTGCTGCCCTCCTTCATCGGCGTCGTGCTGCCCATCGCCACTTTCTGCGCGGTCCTCTTCGTCTACAACAAGCTCGTGAGCGACAGCGAGCTGGTGGTGCTGAGGGCCGCAGGCCTGTCTCAGATCGAGCTCGCCCGGCCCGCCATCGTCATGGCCCTCATTACTACGGCGATCGTGTTCTCGATCACGCTCTACTTCCTGCCGCTGTCGTTCGGCAGCTTCAAGAAGCTGCAGCACCAGATGCGCAACGACTATTCGGCGGTCCTGCTTCAGGAGGGCAAGTTCAACACGATATCGAACGGCATCACGGTCTACGTGCGCGAGCGCAGCTCGGAAGGCGAGCTGCGCGGGATATTGGTGCACGACAACCGCAATGCAGAGTTGCCGATTACGATGATGGCCGAGCGCGGCGCCCTCGTCAGCTCGGAGACCGGCCCTCGCGTCGTGATGGTAAACGGCAATCGCCAGCAAGTTGAACGGGAGAACGGCCGGCTATCACTCCTCTACTTCGACAGCTACACCGTCGAGATCGCCAAGCTCGAGGAGTCCCTGCAAAACCGCTGGCGCGAGCCGAAAGAGCGATTCCTGCACGAGCTGCTGCAACCCGGCGATTCCACCGATGACCAGAGATTCTATCGCGAGCTGGTCGCAGAAGGCCATCAGCGGCTGGTCGCACCGCTCTATTGCCTCGCCTTCGTCATGATCGCGCTCGGCGCCTTGCTCTCCGGGGAGTTCAATCGCCGGGGACAGATTCGGCGCGTGCTTCTGGCCGTCTTGATCGTCGCCCTGCTCGAAGGGCTAGCGCTCGCGCTGCAGGATCTGGCAAGCCGAACGCTCGACGCGGTTCCTGCCATGTATGCAGCTCCCATCTTGAGCTCGGTCGCAGCTTGGGTCGCGATGCATAAGCGGCCGAGTCGGCGCGGCGTCGAGCCTCTGCCGGCGGGGACGGCGGTAACATGAGCCGAGACATGGTGGCACCGGCACTGCCGCGAATTCGGCGGCTGAACCTCTCGCCGACCCTGACCGCCTACATCGCCCGGCAGTTCACCACCCGTTTCCTCTCCTTCTTTCTCGGCCTCATCGGCATCATCATTCTGGTCAGCATCGTCGACTTGCTCGACCGCACTGCAAACAAGGATGACGTCGGCCTCACGCTGGTCGTTCAGATGGTTATGCTCAAGGTACCCCACCTGAGCCAGGAGGTGCTGCCCTTCACGATCCTGTTCGCCGGCATGGCCACGTTTTGGCGCTTGACCCGCTCGAACGAGCTCGTCGTGGCCCGCAGCGCCGGGGTCTCGGTTTGGCAATTCATGCTGCCGAGCATCCTGGTCTCGACTCTTGTCGGCGTGCTGGCCGTCACGTTGCTCAACCCGATCGCCTCGATCCTGCTCGGACGCTACGAGCAGCTCGAGGCGCGCCACTTGAATCACGGGGCGAGCACCATGGCGATCTCGAAGACGGGCCTTTGGCTGCGCCAGGCCGACGCGCAGGGCCAATCGGTCATCCATGCGCTGCGTGCCTCGCCGGATATCGAGGAGCTGTTCGATGTGATCGTCTTCCGCTTCGGTTCCGGCGATCGTTTCGCCGGCCGCATCGACGCCGTGCGCGCGGAGCTCCACGAAGGCTCCTGGCGGCTCTACGACGCCTGGGTGATGACGCCGGGGACCCCGGCGCAGTTCGCCGAGCAGATGGAAATCGAGACGGACCTCACCCCCAACAAGATTCTCGACAGCTTCGCTCCGCCGGAGACTCTCTCCTTCTGGTCGCTCCCCGGATTCATCGCGCTGCTCGAGCAGGCCGGCTTCTCCGGAAACCGACACCGTCTGCAGTTTCACCGCCTGCTGGCGAGCCCCCTCCTTCTCGCAGCCATGATCCTGATCGCGGCCAGCTTCTCTCTGCGCCCGCAACGGCGCGGTCATGTCGGGGTGATCATCCTCTCCGGCATCTGTGCGGGCTTCCTGCTCTACTTCTTCTCGAACTTCGTGTTTGCCCTCGGCCTGTCCGGCAAGCTTCCGGTCGTTCTTGCCGGCTGGTCACCGACCGGCATCGCGCTCATGCTGGGTGCGTCCTTGCTCTTGCACTTGGAAGACGGTTGACCCCGGCAATGCGCTCGCAAATCTCACGCCTTCTGTCATTCGCCCTGGGATTGAGCGTCGCGGCGGCCGCGTTCCTTGGACAAGCTGCTGCCCAGGACCCCATGAGCGGCAAACTGCCGGTCCTGCTCAGCGCCGACGAGGTCACCTACGACGAAAATCTCGAAATCGTCACCGCCACCGGCAACGTCGAGATTGCCGAGGCCGAGCGCGTCCTGCTGGCCGACAGTATCAGCTACAACCTGAAGACCGACATCGTTACGGCTTCGGGCAACATCAGTCTGCTCGAGCCGGGTGGCGAAGTGCTTTTCGCCGACTACGTCGAGCTCACCGACGACCTACGCGAAGGCGTGATCAGGGACATCCGCATCCTGCTGACCGATCGCAGCCGGATGGCAGCCGCCAGCGGCGTGCGGACGGGCGGCAACCTGAGCCAGCTCCGCAAGGCCGTTTTCAGTCCCTGCGAGCTTTGCCGCGAAGACCCCACACGCGCGCCGCTTTGGCAGATCAAGGCGAATCGGATCACGCACGATCAGCAGGAGAAGGTCATCGAATACCGCGACGCCTCCTTCGAGCTCTTCGGCGTGCCGATCGCCTATACGCCCTACTTCGAGCACCCCGATCCGACGGTCAAGCGCAAGAGCGGCTTCCTAGCGCCCGTCGTCGGCGGCTCCGAAACCCTGGGCACGACGGTTCAGATACCCTATTTCTGGGTCATAGCCCCCGACAAAGACCTGACCCTGCAACCGATCTTCACAACACAGCAGAGTGTCGTCCTGGCTGGCGAGTACCGTCAGCTGTTGCGCGACGGCGAGATGCGCTTGGCCGGCAGCGGAACCATCGCCGATCGCACGAAAGCCAGCAGCGAAGTCGAACAGGACGTACTCCGCGGACACATCGACGGCGAAGGCCGCTTCGACATCAATGAAACCTGGCGCTGGGGCTTCGATCTCAATAGGGCGACCGACGACACCTACCTGAGGCTCTACAACTTCTCCAACAAGCGTACGCTGACGAGCCGCTTCTTCGCCGAAGGATTCCGTGGCCGCAACTATCTCTCCGTCGACAACTACTTCTATCAAGGACTACGCGCGACCGACGACAACGAGGAAGCGCCAATCATCCTGCCGATGCTCGATTACAACTTCTCGGGCGAACCGGGCGTCGTTGGCGGCCGATATTCGCTGGATGCCAACGTGATGGCACTGCACCGCATCGAAGGCCGTCAGAGCCGGCGCGTGTCGCTGACGGGGGCTTGGGAGCTGCCCTACACCTCGCCGCTCGGTGACGTTTACAAGCTGCGCGCCAGCCTCCAGACCGATGGCTATTGGGTCGCCGATTTCAACAACGAACAAGGCAGCGAGGTCAACCCCACGACGAACAAGCAGGACTTCATCACCGGTCGGATCTTTCCCCAGCTCTCTTTGTTGTGGCGCTATCCTTGGATCAGCGAAGGCGAGGAAAGCCGGCAGGTGATCGAGCCCGTCGTGCAGGCCGTGCTCTCGCCTGATTTCAAGGCCAACCCGGGAGAGATCCCAAACGAGGATAGCCAGGACTTCGAGTTCGACGATACCAACCTCTTGAGCCTGAACCGTTTTACCGGAATCGATCGGGTCGATCCGGGCTCGCGCATCGACTACGGGCTCAAGTGGAACCTGATCACAGAGCGCGGCGCGATCAGTACGGTGTTCCTGGGCCAGAGCTACCGCCTGGACACCGACATCAACTTCGCGCCGGGATCCGGACTCGACGACAATTTCTCGGATTACGTCGGCCGAGTCGGCCTGGCGCCGTTCGACTTCTTCAACCTCGCTTATCGATTCCGGGTCGACAAGGACAAGCTCGAAGCCCAAAGGAACGAGCTCAATGTCTCCATCGGGCCGCCGGCGCTGAATTTCCAGCTCAACTACCTGAGTATCGACTTCGACGCCGACGAAGAGGAGTTCGATGGCCGAGAGGAGATCAACGTGAGGCTGGGCTCCAAGCTCAGCGAGTACTGGTCGACCTTCATACAGCACCAGCGCAACCTCTTCACGGACGAGAGCCTTTCGACCGACATCGGCCTCACCTATCTCGACGAGTGTTTCCGTATCGACGCCATCGTGCGCCGCAGCTTCTTCTCCGACCGGGAGATCGAGCCGGAAAACTCGTTCTTCGTTCGCGTGGTCCTGAAGCACCTCGGCGAGTTCGGCACGAGCTAGGCGCAGAATCCGTGATAGATGTGATCGCCAAGATGCTGAGCGCTCGCGGTGGTGGCAGGCGAAGCCCTGCCGCAGCCCGCCCGAAGGGCTCGCCGACCGGCCGGATGGTCTCGCTGTTGCTCGCGGCCTTGCTGACGGTCAGTGCCGCAAGCCCACTGTCCGCCCAAAACATGTCGCGGGCGGCGGCCGTGGTGAACGACGAGGTCATCTCCGTGCTCGACCTCGTCATGCGCACGCGTCTTGCCATGCTGTCGGCCGGCTTGAACGACTCGCCCGAGACCCGCGAGCGCCTGCAGCAACAAGTGCTGCGCGCCCTGATCGACGAAAAGCTGCAGCTCCAGGAAGCGAACCGCCTCGACATCTCCGTGGCGACGAACGAGATCGACGCGGCCCTCGACCAGATCGCGCAGCAAAACGGCATGAGACGCGACCAATTCCTTGCCGCCATGCAGGAACGGGGCCTTCTGCCCAACGCCCTGATCGACCAGATCCGTGCCAGTCTGGCATGGCGCACCCTGGTCAGCCGCAGGCTTCGCCCGACGGTCGAGATCAGCGACGACGAAGTCGACGAGCTGGTCGCCCGGGTGCAGGCGGAAAGCGGCAATCAGGAGCTCAGGATCTCGGAGATCTTCTTGTCGGTCGACAATGTCCTACAGGAAGAAGAGGTCGAGGCCACGGCCCAGCGCCTGGTCGATCAGCTTCGAGATGGCGCCGACTTCGCCGCCCTGGCGCGGCAGTTCTCCCAGTCCGCGACCGCATCGGTCGGCGGCGATCTCGGCTGGGTGCGCGAAGGCCAGCTCGTACCGGAGGTGGCCCAAGCCGTCCGCCAATTGCGAACGGGGCAGCTTTCGAGGCCCATCAAAACTTTTGGCGGATACTACATCGTCGCGCTGCTCGATATGCGCCAGCAGAGCGTGGGAGATGCGCAGCTCCGTTTGAAGCAGGTGCTCTTCGCCGTGCAGCCGGGCGCGCCTCGAAACGCCGTGCAGCAGGCCATCGCCGCAGCGGCGGAAGCGAAGAACCGGATCGACGGTTGCGAGAGCGTCGATGCTGTCTCGCGCGTCATGGGCTCGCCGGGCTCCGGTGACCTGGGCCTGGTCAAACTCAGCGATCTGCCCGATGGTCTGCAGCGGATCGTGTCCAATCTGGCGATCGGGCAGCCGAGCGATCCTGTCCAGCTTTCCGGCGGGGTCGGCATTCTGGTCGTCTGCGAACGCGAAGACGGCACGGTCGACCGCGACAGAATCTACGAATCGCTCTTGAGCCAGCGCCTGAACCTGCTGGCGCGCCGTTACATGCGCGATCTCCGCCGGCAGGCCAACGTCGATCTGCGCCTGTAGCGCTCTGGCTGGCTCCGTGGCACGGCAGTCTTCAAGACCTGGCGCGCCTTGGGACCGGACCCGCCGAACTTGACCACAGAGCGTCAAGACCTGCCGCCTTTGCGCGACGTGATCGCCCGCCACAAGCTGGCCGCGCAGCGCCGCTTCGGACAGAACTTCCTACTCGATCTCAACCTCACGGGACGCATCGCGCGCGCGGCGGGCGACCTGACGCAGGGCACCGTGGTCGAAATCGGCCCGGGCCCGGGCGGTCTGACCCGCGCGCTGCTCGCCGCCGGCGCAGCCCGCGTGATCGCCATCGAGAAAGACCGGCGCTGCATCGCCGCCCTCGAGGAGCTGCACGCCGTCTATCCCGACAAGCTGACACTGATCGAAGGCGATGCACTCGGGCGGACCCTCGGCGAGATCGGCGAGCCTCCGCGGCGGATTGTCGCCAACCTGCCCTACAACGTCGCCACGGCCTTGCTGGTCCGCTGGCTGAGCGAGATCGCCGCGGCACAGGACTGCGTCGTCGGCCTGACCTTGATGTTCCAGAAGGAGGTCGCCGCCCGCCTGACGGCGGCGCCACGCAGCAAGGCTTACGGGCGGCTCAGCGTTCTGACCCAGTGGCTGACCGAAGCCGAGCGCCTCTTCGACGTGCCGCCGCGCGCCTTCACGCCCGCACCGAAAGTGACCTCGACCCTGGTTCGCTTGGCGCCGCGCCGGGCGCCCTTGTTCCCGGCCTCCCTGCCTAACCTGGAGCGGGTCACCGCTGCCGCCTTCGGCCAGCGCCGCAAGATGCTGCGGCAATCGCTGAAAGCGCTCGGCCCCGACGCCGTGGACCTGATCGACGAAGCGGGCCTCGACGGCACCGCGCGGGCCGAGGAACTCGATATCGCCGACTTTTGCGCCTTGGCCAGGGCTCTGGCGGCTTGCGAATGAAGGATGCCGATCAGCCGGCGCGCAGGCCCTCGACGAAGTCCCGCAAGCCCACCAGGCGCTCGCGTTTGATGCGCTCGGCGGCGAGCACCGAGCGGATCTGCTGCAGGCTCTCGTCCACGTCGTGATTGACGACGATGTAGTCGTACTCGGCCCAATGGCTCATTTCGTCGGCCGCCTTGGCCATGCGCGCCTGGACCACTTCTTCGGGATCCTGGGCACGGCGGCGCAGCCGGACCTCGAGATCACGGGTCGAGGGCGGCAGGATGAAGACGCGCACAAGGTCCTTCGGCGCCTTCTCCGCCACCTGTTGCGTGCCCTGCCAGTCGATATCGAACAAAACGTCGCGGCCCTGCTCCAAGGCGGCCAAGACCGGGGCGCGCGGCGTGCCGTAGTAATGGTCGAAGACCCGGGCATGCTCGAGAAAGGCGTTCTCCTCGACCATCTCGCGAAAGTGCTGCTGGCTGACGAAGGAGTAGTCGCGGCCGTCCACCTCGCCGGGGCGCATGGGCCTCGTGGTGGCGGAAACCGACAGGCTGAGATTGCCGTCAAGCTCCAACAGGGCGCGCGACAGGGTCGTCTTGCCGGCACCCGAAGGCGAGGACAGGACGAGCATCAAGCCCCGACGTTTGATCGACGCAGGGCTCGAACGCTGTTCTTCGGTCACGGCCGTCATCGTCATTCGATGTTCTGGACCTGCTCGCGAAGCTGCTCGACGGCGTTCTTGAGATCCAGCCCGATCTGAGTCAAATCGACGTCAGGGGACTTGGCGCAGAGCGTGTTGGCCTCCCGGTTCAGTTCCTGGCAAAGGAAATCGAGCCGCCGCCCGACCGCGCCGCCGCCGCTCAGGAGGTCGCGGACCGCCTTGATATGCGCCCGCAGCCGATCCAGCTCCTCGCGCACGTCGGCCTTGGTGATCAGGACCGCGGCTTCCTGCGCCAGCCGCTCCTCGGGGAGCGCCGGCACGGCCTCCAATAGCTCCTCGACTTGCCCGCGCAGGCGGGCCCGCAGGTTCTCGGGCTGTGCCGCCGCGCTCTCGCTCGCCGCGACGACGAGGCTCTCCAGGCGCTCGATGTGGCCTTCGATTACGGCGCCGAGCCTTTCGCCTTCCAAGCGACGCGCCTCGGCCAGGGCGCCCAAGGCCGCTTCGAGATCGGCGACCATCGCCGCCTGCCGGCTTTCCCGCAGCTCCGGCGACTGCGCCTCGTCGGCGTTGACCAGGACACCGGGTATCGAAAGCAAGCCGTCGAGCCGCGGCGGCTCCGCGGCGACGTGGTCTCCCAGCTCCCGGGTCACCTCGATGATCCGATCCAGGAGCTCGCGGTTGAGCTCGACCACTTTCGCCACCGCGGAGGAGTCGAGGGAGAGGTTGAGCTGCAGGTTGCCTCGGGCGAATTTCTTGGCGACGAGCTCGCGCGCGGCGAAGTCCAGAGCGTCATAGCCCTGCGGCAGGCGGCAGCGCACGTCTCGAGCTCTGCCGTTGACGCTCTTGACCTCCCAGGTCCAGGACAGCTTGCCGTCCCCGCCTTCCTGGCGAGCGAATCCCGTCATGCTGGAGAGCTGAGAGGCCTTCGACAAATGCGAGTTCCCGGCGCCGAATCGCGCAGCGGCTGCGGCTGAGTTGGCGTCTTTATATACAGCCGGCGTAAGGCCAACAAGCGCACTGGCTCGCGATGCCGGAAATCCTCTAGACTGCGGACTTCGCGACAGGAAGCGTGATTGCGCCAATTTGCCGTCCGGTCTTCGCCCACCCCACGCCATTCTGATCACCGGCGCCTCCAGCGGAATCGGCGAGGCCCTGGCGCGCGGCTATGCCGCACCGGAAGTTCGGCTGTTCCTGACAGGCCGCAATGCCGCGCGTCTCGACGCCGTCGCGCAGGCCTGCGAGCAAGCGGGCGCCAGCACCGAAGCCAAGGCGCTCGACGTCCTCGACCACGAGGGCCTGGCGGCGTGGATCGAGCACATCGACCAGGCCTCGCCACTCGACCTCGTGATCGCGAACGCCGGCATCTCGGCCGGCACCGGCGACGGCGGCGAGAACGAGGCGCAGGCGCGCGAGATCTTCGCGGTCAACCTCGATGGCGTGATCAACACCGTGCTACCGGCCGCAAGCCGCATGCGGCGCCGGGGCAAGGGGCAGATCGCGATCATGTCCTCGCTCGCCGGATTCCGCGGCTTTCCGGGCGCCCCGGCCTACTGCGCGAGCAAGGCCGCGGTCAGGATCTGGGGCGAGGCGCTGCGCGGTGAGCTCGCGCAGGACGGCGTTCGGGTCTCGGTGATCTGCCCCGGATTCGTGCGCTCGCGCATGACCGCCGCCAATCCCTTCCCCATGCCCTTGCTGATGGATGCCGAAAAGGCGGCCGCCATCATTCGGCGGGGCTTGGCGCGCAACCGGGCGCGCATCGCCTTTCCCTGGCCTCTGGCGGCCGCCGTCTGGTGCCTGGCAGCCCTGTCGCCGCGGGTGACCGATCTCGCGCTGCGCCGGCTGCCCAAGAAACCCTGATCGCACCGCACCGCCGCGCTTGACTCCAGCTTGAATCTGTAAACTCTTGGTCTTCCGGTCAAAATCCGGCATCACCAAGCCTTTCTTGGAGCCTTTCAATGCCCGTTGATCGGCCAGTCCTGAGGTCTCGAACCTCCCGCGCCCCAGCCGACAGGCTCGGGTTTCTGGCTGCCGTCCTGCTGCTCGCGGGCTGCGCCGACGGCGCCGGCGATTTCAACGGCGACGGATTCGGCGACTTGGCGATCGGCGTGCCCTACAAGAACGTGAGCGAGGTCGACGACGCCGGCGCCGTGCTCGTGCTCTATGGCGACCCCGATTCGGGACGGCCCAGCGCCGAGAACAGCCAGACGATCCAACGCCGGCCCCCAGCCGAGGGCGACGCCGACGAGTCCGACGATCTGCCGGCGGGCACGGCGGAGCGTTTCGGCGCCGCCTTGACGATCGGCGACTTCAATGCCGACGGGCTGGCCGACCTCGCGGTCGGCGTACCC
>JAKSDN010000680.1 GCA_022360075.1 Kiloniellales bacterium
CCAGGCCAGAAACACCGCCGCCGAGACACCGAATATCGTTGCGCCGATAACGTAGGCAGTGGTGTTCCAGATGACCCGATCGATTCGCTGCTCGACCCAGACCGCGTAGAAGTTTGCCAGCCCCATGTTATCGAGCGAGAACTCGTTCGGCAGGCGCGCCAGCGAGAATGCCCCGACCACCAACGAGAACAGAGGCGCGATCGTCATCGCGGCGATGACCAAAAGCACAATCCAGGGAAACAGCCGCGCTACGATGTTGCGACGGGCAACCGGTTGCACGGATTCCGGCGTCTGGCCCGGCAACGTCAGTGTCGTGGTCATATCAGCGTGCCCCTACCCCGCCGGGCAACCTGGTCGCCAAGAGGCGCCTCGCGTTTGAGGCGCCCCTTGCTCTTCAGCTAGACGACGGGTCTAGTTGCGCGGTGGACCGCCAGCATTGGCCCACATGGGATTCCACACCTCGTAGACCTCGGGCAGGCCGTCGACGACCAGGTCGATGGTGCGCATCGCCACGTCCTTGCCGGCAAAAGCTTCGCCGAGCGAGGTCGAATACTCGGTCTGCAGATCCTTGTGCGCGGGCCCGTCACGACCGGCGACAAACCGCGCGAGCTGGCCTTCCTGGCTCAGCATCCAGTTGATCAGGATCTTGTTGGAGTAATGGGTCGGCGAGTCGCGGAACATGCCGATCAACTGAAAATACTGCGGCACCGGCTCGGGGCAGTGGAAGCCGAGCGGCATGCCCGAGTCGATCCATTCGGAGGTCTCGTCGTTGGGGCTCGGCAGCGCAACATCATACTCGCCGACCACCGCCAGCTTCGGAATGCCCGAGATGCCTTCCTTGCGGAGCTGCGGCTTCAGGTTGTCGATGAAGGCGGGCAGGAACTCATTGGTCATCCGTTCAGGCCCGTAATCCTCGTGGCCCCACAGATTGACGGTCCACAGATGCGCCCGATTAGCCGCACCAAGTCGCCCGTCGGCGAGCGGCGAGTCCTCCGAGACCAGATCCCACCAGGTTGCGGGCAACTCATCCTCGCTGACGTTGTCTTTGTTGTAGGACATGCACCAAGTGGTTTTCTGCACGGCGATGTAACGACCTTCGGGATCCCGCTCGTTCTCGGCCATGTTGTTCCAGCCGGGCAGATCGTCGATCTCTTCCAGAGCGTCGGCCTCGATGTAGTCGGCCAGCGACGATGAGAAACTCGTCAGCATGTGGCGGACAAGCTTGCCGGCCTTGTAGGCCATCAGCGGCTGGACCGCGCGCGCGGCGCCCGACGTTTCGGTCGCGACAAACTGGACCTCCGGGTAGCGCGCATTGAAAATCGGCATCCATTTGGCGATGTGCTCCGACGTGTCGCCGGTGCTGAAATCGATCGTTCCCTCTTCAGCGGCCTTGTCGAGCCACTCCTGTGGAATATCAAGCTCGGTATCAGTGGCGGCACTCGCCTGCTCGATCAGATCGGCCGGAATCCCGCCTTCCTCCAGGAATGCCTTGGCGGCGTCGGTCATCTCCGCATTCGCAGGCACCGCAAGCGCCACCACCGCCGCCGACGCGGCCAGCATTTTCCATTTCCCAGTCAATAAACGCATAAGTTCCTCCCTTTATGCGCACAGCAGTTCGCGATTTCGGCTGTGACCTCCCCGGTCGAGACACCAAATCACCGGCTGCTGTGGTGTTATTCGGCCACCTTGTCGATGGTTCTTATATTATATTATATCGAACTTGGCTGAGCTTGATCGATTATTGAAGTCGAATCAACCGAAAAGGTCTGGTCGTTCCGCGCTTAAGGTCTGTAGCGTCGCGTTGTACGCGGCCGCCCCAAAATCAGCCCTGTGAAAACTGCCGGGCCACTTTATACGTGAGCAGCTTAC
>JAKSDN010001143.1 GCA_022360075.1 Kiloniellales bacterium
CATATTGAAGACGCAACCTTCGGCTGGTCGGCCGACCGAGGCCAGAGTCTGCAGGAAGCCCGGCGACTGCTGGCCGGGGTCTTCGCGATCGACCCTCATCACGCCTCGGCCCACATGGAGCTTTCCCATGTCTTGATGGTGGAGGGCGATTTCCCGGCGGCCCGGCTAGAGGGGGAGCTGGCCGTTGCCCTGGATCCGAACAGCGCAGATGCCCACCAGTGTTTGGCCCACATCCTGGTTTGTCTTGAATTGCCAGAAGAAGCCTTACGCTCTGCACGACGCGCACTCAGCCTGAATCCTGGCACGCCGGAGTTTTATTTTATCTCCATGGCCGAAGCCTTCATTGCACTCAAACGCTACCAGGAAGCCTTGGCAGTGAGTGAGAAGTTGATCGCTAAGCGTCCGGCTTGGATTATGGCCCGTATCATGAGCGCATTGGCGCTGCACGGTGTGGGAAAAGAATCAGAGGCCAGGAAGGAAATAAAATACCTGCTCGAAATCAGCCCGAGGTTTACGGCCGGACGTTGGCGTCGGATCATTTTCTATCCCGACCGGCCTGACGTTCCCGACCTTGTCCAACAGCTCGTTGCGGTTGGACTGCCGCCCTAAGGCCTGGCCAACTATTAGCTTAAACGTCTGCAAGGGTCACGAACGGAAGCGGAGCGCTGGTTCTCTCGACGGCAGCAATCAGGCGCGAATCGGACATACCTGGCATTTCATGTGACCGGCCGTTCTTGGCCGACCCCTGCCAGTGATCCCTGGCCCGATCCCATGACGGCTTAGGGTCACATCCGACCGTCCCTACCCGGCGCTGGGTTGGTCAGCTGCCAGAGGTCGAGCCGACTGATTAGGTGAAAGCGGGGACCATCGGCCGCCGACCTTCTCGAGCAAAGAGCAAAGCTGCCGCGGCCAGCAGCCTCGCCGATAGGACACTTCTAGCCAATTCCTGGCACCAGGCTAAAGCCGAGTCACCGAACAGCGAGTCACTGCTAGGCGATTGCCATCGCGCGTGCATCCAGCACAGCGCGCGCCCAGTCCTCCGGCCGTTCCTGGGGCAGGTTGTGGCCCGCTTGGGTGAAGACCCGGTGCTCGTGCGGGCCCGTGAATTTCGTCGCATGGTGCGCGGTGCTGGCGTCCAAGGTGTCGGCGTCGCCATCGATGGTGATCGCCGCGACGGTGATCGGCGGCTGGGCGGTCAGCCTCGTCTCGATCGTGGCAACGGCGGGATCGCCCGGCACCAGGCCGTAGCGGTGCCGGTAGGAGTGGACCACGACCTCGACGAAATCCGGGTTGTCGAAGGCCCCCGCGGTCCGGTCGAAGGTCGCGTCGTCGAAGACCCAGGTCGGCGACCACATCCGCCAAAGCTGACGGGCAAAGCCGCGCCGATCCTCGAGGAGGCCGCGACGGCCGCGTTCGGAGTGAAGATAGTACTGGTACCAGTAGGCGGCTTCGACCGCGGCCGGCGCCGGCTCCCACGACCGCGGGATGTCTTGGACGTTGTAGGAACCTCCGGATACCAGCGCCACGACGCGTTCGGGCCAGAGCGCCGAGACGATACAAGCGGCACGGCCGCCCCAGTCATAGCCGGCGAGGACCGCGCGCTCGAACCCCAGGGCGTCCAGCAGGTCCCTCAGATCCGCGCCAAGCGAGGCCTGCTCGCCCGAGCGCGGGGTCTGCTGCGACAGGAAGCGCGTCGGGCCATAACCGCGAAGGTAGGGTACGATGACCCGCGCGCCGGCCTTTCCCAAGATGGGCGCGGATCGCGCGTAGGCATGGACGTCATAGGGAAAGCCGTGACCCAGGATGCAGGGCCAACCATCGGCGGGACCGTAGTCGTGATAGGCGACCTCGAGAACGCCGGCGGCTATGGTCTTGACTTCCATTGGGAGGCGCCTTCCGGCGAGGTTCCGGCACTGAACCGACAGGGTAACGATAGCATGCCGAGGGGTCTGGCGCATCCGTCCGTGGGTGCCCAAAGTCACGTTCGGTCGAATCACGGTCGTGGCTGGAGCACCAGCACCTGGAGCCAAGCCGAGATCTAAAACGTCATTCATCGCCCCGCGGCAGACAATCGATCGCTCTGGGCATCACATGGATTCTCCCTCCACACCTCGCTAGTATTCGTCGTTGGGCGGGCCGGATTTTTGAGCGCCACGCTGCCGCCGTTCTTACTGTCGAAGTTGCCGGCCAATCGCTCATCGAGGCCGAAGATATGAGCGTGCCACTTTAATTTCACATCGCCCGCGTTGAGCGGAAATCTGATACGGGGATCGGCAGATGTCCGACGCCAAGTCCCCCTTTCATCGGGGTGAGAAAGAAATCCAGTCCCGGCTCGGCATTGCGGAAATGATGGAGGAACGGGGCTCGCGGATGATCCGCGATCACATGCCCGAGGAGCATCAAGAGTTCTTCTCGCGCCTGCCCCTTGTGATCGTCGGCACGATCGACGCCACCGGCCGGCCCTGGGCGTCGGCCCTGGCCGGTGAACCCGGTTTCGTCCGCGCGTCCGGACCCCGCGCACTCGACGTAACGGCGCGCCCGATCTACGGGGATCCCTTGGGTGAGGCGCTCGTCGAGGGCGCGGACATCGGTGCCTTGGGGCTCGAGTTCGAAAGTCGCCGCCGCAATCGCGTGAACGGCAGGGTATACGGCAAAGCCCCTCAAGAGTTCCAGATCCAGGTGGCCCAAAGCTACGGCAACTGTCCGAAGTACATCCAGGCACGCAAGCCTACTCCGGGAAGCGGTATCGCAAGCGTCGGCGAGAAGAGGCCGGTCCACAGGGGGGAGGCCCTGACCAAAGACCAAGCGGCCTTCGTCGCTGGCGCCGACACTCTCTTTATCGCGAGCCAGTTCTCCGAAGATGCGGCGGATTGGAGCCATGGCGTCGACGTATCGCACCGCGGCGGCAAGCCAGGCTTTGTTTTGGTCGCGCACGAGACCTTGCTGTTGCTCCCGGACTACGCCGGGAACTGCATGTTCAACACGCTGGGCAACATCGCGATCAATCCGAAATGCGGCCTCCTTTTCATCGACTTCGACAGCGGCAATTCGCTTCAGCTCACGGGCGAGGCCGAAATCCTCTGGGAGCCGGTCCATACGCGACGCTTTCCCGGTGCCAAGAGGGTGCTGGCTTTCACCGTTGAAGAGTCACTGCACATAGAACGAGCGCTGCCCTTCACGTGGGCGTTCCACGGCTACGCCGAGGTTCTCGACAAACTCGAGCCGCTCGACGACGGGACCGAGGTTGTCCCGGCGCGACAGCCCATGAGGCTCAAATCCGTCAACGTCTCGATGCCCAAGGACGTCGTACACAACGGCAAGACTGTGACGACCGGCATCTTCAAAGAGCCGGTCGAGGGCCGGGTGATGCTGCGCCGGTTGAACCTGGACGGCGACGGGCAGGCGGACCTCTGGGGCCACGGCGGGGCCTTCAGGGCGGTCTACGTCTATTCGTTCGAGAACTACGCCTACTGGGCGCGGGAACTGGGGCGCGACGATTTCACGATCGGCCAATTCGGCGAGAACTTCACCGTCGAAGGCATGTTGGAAGACGATATCCGCGTTGGCGATGTCTTCCGGGTCGGAAGCGCCTTGGTCGAGGTCAGCCAGCCGCGCGTGCCCTGCTACAAGCTCGCAATCAAGATGGGAATAGAGGGTTTTCAGAATCAGTTCCTGGCGAGCGGCAGAATGGGGTTTTACTTCCGCGTGCTCGAAGAGGGCGAGGTCGCTGCCGGCGACGCCATCGAGCTCGTCAGGCGAGACCCCCGCGCCTTGACCGTGCGCGAGGTCAACGACCTTCTCTACTTCGACAAGGAGAACCTGAAGGAGACCGCCAAGGCCCTGGACATTCCGGCGCTTTCGCACGGCTGGAAAGGCTCGTTCGAAGAGCGCTTGGCCAAGGCGGAG
>JAKSDN010000906.1 GCA_022360075.1 Kiloniellales bacterium
CCGATCTCCCAAGGAGGCTCCCAACCATGCTCTGCCCCGGAAAATCGAAGTTTCTCAAGAAGGTCGCGGATCTGGACGCCGATACCTTCCGCCGCCTGGTCGACCGTCGGGCGCGGGCGCGGCTGGCGGAGCGGCTGGCGCCGAGCCGTAGCGAGGAGACGCGGCGCAAGCGCGAGGTGATGCTGGAGAAGATCGATCGCGATCCAAACTTCCTGCCGGCGCAGTTCCTGAGCCAGGGCGCTGATCGGGCGCGCGCGGTCTGTCGGATCTCGACGCGCAGCAGCCTGGGCACGGGCTTTCTGATCGCGCGCGGCATCCTGATGACCAACAACCACGTGCTGGAGACGGCGGCCGAAGCGGCCGAGAGCGTGGCCGAGTTCGGCTTCGAGCTCGGCGGCGAGACCGTCGTCGTGCAGATCCAGCCGCGCCGCCTGTTCATGACCGACGCGCCGCTCGACTTCACCATCGTCGCCTGCGACGACGGCCCGCTCGGCGACATCGCGCCGATCCCGCTGCTGCGCAATCCCGCGACCGTCACGCGCAGCGAACGCGTGAGCGTGATCCAGCATCCGCGCGGCCGGCGCAAGGAGGTCGCGCTGCACGACAACAAGGTCTCGCGCATCCTGAACAAGGTGGTGCACTACAGCACCGACACCGAGCCCGGCTCCTCGGGCTCGCCGGTGTTCAACAACGATTGGGAGCTGGTGGCGCTGCACCACGCGGGCTTCAACGAGCGCGGCGGCCGGGCGACCAACGAGGGCATCCGGATCTCGGCGATCGTCGCGCACATCCTCGGCCGCTCGCGCGAGTCGAGCGCCGAGCGCGAGTCGCTCAGGCCGGTGCTGCAGGGCGTGACCGACAGCTCGCCCTATCTCGGCTTCTTCGACATCGCCGGCGTCGAGGACCCGCGCGGCATCGAGGTCGAGGTGCCGGACTTCAAGGGCGTGGCCGACTTCGCCGATGTCGGATTCTGGAACATCGAGCACTTCAACCAGTTCGTCTCGCCGGCGCGCATCGACGATGTGGCCGACGTGGTCGAGCGCCTGTCGCTCGACGTGCTGGGCCTGGTCGAGGTCGAGAAAGGCGCGCTCGACAAGCTGGTGGCCGAGCTCGCCCGGCGCGGCACGGCGCTCGACTTCGCGCTGCTCGACGTCAACGGCCGCCAGGACCTGGCCGTGCTCTACGACAAGGACACCTCGAAAGTGAGCCTGCGCGACGACATTTCGCGCAAGCACATCAGGAAGCTGAACCGCAAGACCCGCAGCGGCAAGACCGCCTTCCCGCGCCATCCGCTGTTCGCCGAATGCCGGGTCCAGGACGGCAACGGGCCGGAGGTGCGCTTCATCATGATCGTCGTGCACCTCAAGGCCTTCGGCGACAGCCAGAGCCGGGCGCGGCGCCGCCTGGCGGCGGAGATCCTGGCCGAGATCATCGAGGATATCCGCGCCAGCACCGACCTGCCGGTGGTTCTGGGCGGCGACTTCAACGAGCGCATCGACAACGACGTGCTCTCCGCCCTGCACAGCGCGCCCGACCTCTTCGCACTCACCACCGACGACGCCCATGACGACGCCGCCTCCTACATCGGCAGCAGCCGGCGCTCGCTAATTGACCACATCGTGGTCAGCCGCGACGCGAAGCTCGGCG
>JAKSDN010000200.1 GCA_022360075.1 Kiloniellales bacterium
ACGATCGTGATGGACGACGGCCTGGCGCTGCCGCTGCGCCGTTGGCTGCCGCCCGAGGACGAGCCGACGCGGGCCGTGGTCATCGCCCTGCACGGCTTCAACGACTACTCCAAGGCCTTCGAGAGCCCCGGCCGGGCCTGGGCGAAGCGCGGCATCGCGACCTACGCCTACGACCAGCGCGGCTTCGGCGCGGGCCTCGGTGCCGCTCGGCGGCAGCCAGCGGCGCAGCGGCAGCTCGAGGCCATCGTCCATCACGATCGTCTCGCTCAGCAGGCCCGGTTCGCTCGGCCCGGGGCCGGGGGCCATGCGCGTCGGCGCGCAGGCGGCGCAGAGCAGGAGCAGCAGGCAGAGCGCCGGCAGCAGACGGCGGGCTGGTGCCGTCCGAGCGGACAAAGCTCTAAGCTGCGGCACCGCCCTCACCGTCGCCGTGGGCGCTGCCACCGTCGCCATGGGCGCCGCGGGTGAGCTGCAGGAAGATGTCCTCCAGGTCGGTCTCCTCGGTGGTCACGTCGGTCACCGTGAGGCCGGCCTTGCCGGCGCGGCCGAGGATCTCGGCGACCGGGCTGGCGCTGGTCCGGTAGTGGAAGCGCAGGCAGTGCGGCGAGGTGAGCTCCGGCTCGAACGCGGCGAGCTCCTCCGGGACCCCGCTCAAGCTCTCGGCCAGCACCAGGGTCATGGTCTTGTTGTCCAGGCGGCGCAGCAGCGCCCGGGTCGTGTCGCAGGCGATCACCCGGCCGTGGTTGATGATCGCGATGCGGTCGCAGAGCTCCTCGGCCTCCTCCAGGTAGTGCGTGGTCAGGAGGATCGTGGTGCCGGCCTCGTTGAGCGCCCGCACGTGGCCCCAGAGCTGCTGGCGCAGCTCGATGTCGACGCCGGCGGTCGGCTCGTCGAGCACCAGCACCGGCGGCGCGTGCACCATCGCCTTGGCGACCATCAGGCGCCGGCGCATGCCGCCGGAAAGCGTGCGCGCGTAGGCCTGCGCCTTGTCGCTCAGCCCGAGCGCGGCCAGGATCGCGTCCGTGCGCCGCTCGGCCGGCGGCACGCCGTAGAGCCCGGCGTGCAGCTCCAGCAGATCGCGCGGCGTGAAGAAGGGATCGATGTTGAGCTCCTGCGGCACGACCCCGATCGCCGCGCGGGCCTGGCGCGGCGCGCTCTCGATGTCGAAGCCCCAGACCGAGGCCCGCCCACCGGTCTTGTTGACCAGGCCGGCCAGGATGTTGATCAGGGTCGACTTGCCGGCCCCGTTCGGCCCGAGCAGGCCGAACAGCGAGCCGCGCGGGATCGCCAGATCTACCGCCTTCAGGGCATGCTTGGATTCCGACTGGCCGCTCGCCCTGTAGACCTTGTCGAGCCCCTGGACCTCGACCGCGTAGGCGGGTTGCTCGGGGGACGGACCGCCGCTCGGGGCAGCCGCAGGGCTCTCGGCCGGACGTTCTGGCATGGTCACAGATTCGCCTGTTGCTTGTGGACGGCGACGCTCCAAGCCATTGAACGCGCCGCGGCAATGGGTATCATCGGCCGCCCGGAGCGGTCAATAAAGCGCCTTTTCCGGCGCGCCGCCGCCATCGGAGGAGAACTAGCCCGTGAACCAGCTCCAGGATCCGCCGGAGACGATCGAAGTCGAGAGCGAGATCGTCGCCTGCGACGGCGGTGGCGGGCCGCTCGGCCATCCCCGGGTGTTCCTCAACATGGAGGGCAAGGGCGAGGTCGACTGCCCCTATTGCGGCCGGCGCTTCGTCCTGAAGGCCGGCGTCGCGCACGTCGCCCACTGACGCCGCTACCGCGCGCGATGGCGGAGCACGAGGCGAGCGTCGCCCATCACTATGCCAAAGCCGATCTGACCGAGCGCGTGCTCGAGGTGCTCGCCGCCGAGGGCGCCGACCTCGAGGCCCTGACGCTCGACGACCTGGGCGCGGTCGACGAGATGCACGTGCGCGGCCGCCAGGCCACGGCCGAGCTCGCCGAGCGGGCCGGCTTTACCGAAGGCATGGCGGTGCTCGACGTCGGCGCGGGCATGGGCGGGCCCTCGCGCCATCTGGCCGCCCGCTACGGCTGCCGCGTGACCGGTGTCGACCTGACCGAGGATCTCTGCGCCGCCGCCAACGAGCTCGCGCGCCGCGTCGGCCTGAGCGACCGGGCGAGCTACCGCCAGGGCAACGCGCTCGCCCTGCCGTTTGCGGCGGCCAGCTTCGACGGCGCCTGGAGCCAGCACGTCCAGATGAACATCGCGGACAAGGCCGGGCTCTACGGCGAGATCGCGCGGGTGCTCAAGCCCGGCGGCCGCTTCGCGGCCTACGACATTCTGGCCGGCCCGGCCGCACCGCCGCACTACCCCTGCCCCTGGGCGCGCGACCCGGCGATCTCCTTCCTGATCGCGCCCGAGCCCTGGCGCGCGCTGCTGGAGGCCAACGGCTTCGCGTTGGAGTCCTGGCGCGACACGACCGACCTCGGACTCGCCTGGTTCGCCGAACAGGCGGAGCGGGCGGCCCGGGCCGGCGCCGCCGCCAACCTTCGCACGAAGATCATGGGCGGCGACCTGAAGGAGCGCCTGGCCAACCTGCGGCGCAGCCTGGAGGAAGAGCGGGTCGTTTTGATCGAGGCCGTCTGGCGGAAGGTTTAGCCAGCGCACCCAGGACTCCGCTGCGCGTATCTATCTAAACGTCGACAGTTGGGGGTGGCAGAATTCGCCACCCACTCCTAGAATGTGGGCGAAAGGAAATCGCCTGATGCCAGCGAAACACACAAAGAACGTGGTCTTGACGGATCACCACTTGAGTTTCGTGGAGAGGCTCGTCGAGTCCGGCCGATACCAGAACGCCAGCGAAGTTATGCGTGACGGCCTGCGCGCGCTCGAGGATCGGATCAAGCGGGAAGAGGCCGAATTGGCGGCGATCCAAGATCGTATTGGCCGGTCGCTCGATCAGCTCGACCGCGGCGCGTTTGCCGAGGGTTCAGTAGAGGACGTGTTCGATAGAGCCTTCGCACGCGCCAAAGAACGGCGCGACGTGTGAAAGAAGTACGCTTCTCGCCGACGGCCGAAGCCCGGCTTACGGACATTCTCGAACACTCGATCAAACGTTGGGGCCTAAAGCGGGCCGAAGAGTACAAGAAGCGACTGCTGCAACGCGTCCGATCCGTAGCGCGGGGTGAACTGCCACATCCCCGCCCCTGCGAAGCTCTGATGCATGGTCAACGCGATGCCGCCGGACTTTGCTATTGCCGAGAACAGTCGCACTACATCGTTCTCCGAGAATTGGATGATCGCGTCGAGGTGGTCGACTTCATCCATCAGAGCAGGGATCTGGAGCGATTGATCGACAAGCTCTCTGGGGCACGCCGGGACAAGAGGTAGGCGGGGGTGGAAACCCGTCGCTGACAGTGCGTAAGGCGCAGCGTGCTGATCATCCGGTTACAGTCTTAAAAATGTTTGTCGACACAGATGAACAGAGATGAACACAGATTTTCTTGATCCAAATCCAATATCAAGCTCCATAATCGATCTGTGTTTATCTGTGTTCATCTGTGTCAATTACTTCTTTCCAACTGCAGTCTCGGAAGCAGTCTCTAGGACGTAGGGCGGAATAGCGTCAGCGTATTCCGCCGGATGTTCCGCAATCATCCGGCGGGTTACGCTCCGCTAACCCGCCCTATCGACTACGCGACCGTCTGTCAGCAGCGCACCTCAGCCGTCTCGACTCGCCGCCGTCGCTCCGGCATCCTTCCGGCCATGAGCAAGGCGCCCTACAAGCATCTCTATCTGGTCGACGGCTCGGGCTATATCTTCCGGGCCTATTTCGCTATCCCGCCGCGCAGCACCTCGGCGGGCGTGCCGACCAACGCGACCTTCGGCTTCACCAACATGCTGATCAAGCTGCTACGCGAGAGCGACGCGGACGGCATCGCGGTGATCTTCGATAAGGGCTCGCGGTCCTTCCGCAACGAGATTTACGGCGACTACAAGGCGCAGCGGCCCGACCCGCCGGAGGACCTGATC
>JAKSDN010001078.1 GCA_022360075.1 Kiloniellales bacterium
AACGCCGCCTCCGCCAGGCATCGCATGCCGGTGGGCGCCGACGACCTGGACAAGGTCGCAGGCGACTTGGCGTTTCGCTATGCCCGGCCGGAGGATAGCTTCGTCGCCTTGGGCGACGAGACTCAAAGCAATGACCCGCCGAAGAGCGGCGAAGTGGTCTACGCCGACGGCGAGAAGGTGCTATGTCGGCGCTGGAACTGGTACCAGGACGCCCGCAGTGCCACGACGCCGCAAACCCTTCGCGCCGTGATCACCGTGCAGCACCTGGGGGCCGCCGAGGCGCTGCTCGCCGCCACCGAGGAGCTCCAAATTTGGATCGAGGCGCATTGCGGCGGCCGCTGCGCCTGGGCCATCGCCGATGCCACGAACCCCCAAGCCACCGCCGGACTCTAAGCGTCCGCCGCGACGACGCCGTGCCAAGAAGGCGAAGGCGGGAGGCGATCCGGCGGAGAGCCCCTTGGCGCGCTACCGGCGGATCTACGACGTCGTGCGCCAGGTGCCGCCCGGCCAGGTCGCGACCTATGGCCAGATTGCCCTGATCGCCGGCCTGCCCTCGGCGCGCATCGTCGGCAAGGCGCTATCTTCGCTCACTGCCGACCTCGACGTGCCCTGGCACCGCATCCTCAACAGCCATGGCAAGATCAGCGTGCGCCGCGAGGGCAAGGCCGATGCCGAGCAGCAGCGCCGCCTGAAGGCCGAGGGTGTCTTCCTCGACCGCTTGGGCCGTGTCGATTTCGACAGCGCGGCCTGGCCGGGCCCCGCCTGGGCCTGGCTCGAGGAGAACGGCTACGACATCGACGAGTTGGTCCTGAAGAGCGGTGGCCTGCGCCGCACCGGCGCTTGGTGCCGCTGGCGCTATTAGGGCGCCGGTCTGGCGGGTTTGGGTCGGAGACCCAGGAGGCTTTCCGATTTTACACTGCCGCAATGCTGCAATTCGATCGTGCGTGCTTCGAGACGCGCCCAAGCGGGCGCTCCTCAGCATGAGGTAGACTTTTGGTGGCGGAAAGAAACGTCCTCATCCTGAGCCCGCGTCAGCGGGCGTCTCGAAGGGTTCGGGACGAACCGCGCGAAGCGCCCGGTGGTTGTCCGACGCTTATCGTCTCGACCTTAGGTCGGCAAATAAATCTCGATCCGTGTCTTCTCACCCAAAGATAAATACGAGCTGTTCAAGCAACCGTTCAAAACTCATCGCCGAATGATACGTGTACAAGCAGCCGGGCGCTCGGGGCGTTGACAATAAAAGGGCGAGCCGATCTGATACCGCCTCACCGGGGAGAAAAAGAAGCCGCAATACTATGTTCAGCAGTTCTCCCAGCGAGAAAATCTCCCCCCTGCCGAGCCAGCGTCGCGCCCCGCGCGAGGTCATGGTCGCGGTCGATCGGGTCAGCAAGCGCTTCGGCCAGACGGCTGCCGTCGAGGAGGCGAGCTTCGAGCTGACCAAGGGCAGCTTCCTGACCATCCTCGGGCCGAGCGGCTCGGGCAAGACGACGCTGCTGCGCATGATCGCGGGCTTCCTCGAACCCTCGGCCGGCGAGATCTTCGTCCATGGCCGGCCGGTCTCGGCCCTGCCGCCGCACAAGCGCGCGATCGGTATGGTGTTCCAGCGCCTGGCGCTGTTCCCGCACATGACGGCGGCCGAGAACGTCGCCTATCCGCTGAAGATGCGCCGCCATCCGCCGGCGACGATCCCCGAGCGGGTCGAGGAATATCTGGGCCTCGTGCGCCTGCAGGGCTTCGGCGACCGTCGCATCCACGCGCTCTCCGGCGGCCAACAGCAGCGCGTGGCGATCGCCCGCGCGCTGGTGTTCCAGCCCGACCTGCTGCTGCTCGACGAGCCCCTGGCCGCGCTCGACAAGAAGCTGCGCGAGGAGATGCAGCTCGAGTTCCGGCGCATCCAGCAGGAGCTCGGCGTGACCACGATCAACGTCACCCACGACCAGCGCGAGGCCCTGGTCATGTCCGACGAGGTGATCGTCATGGACCAGGGCCGCATCCAGCAGATCGACACGCCGCTCGCCACCTACCGCGCACCCTCGAACCGCTTCGTCGCCGGCTTCATCGGTCTCACCAACTTCCTGCCCGGCCCGGTCCGCTCCGTGGGCCAGGGCAGCGCCTGCCTGCAGGTCGGCGAGCTGCCGCTCGACGGCCGCTGCGCGCTCGGCGAGGAGATCCTCGGCCAGACCGCCGAGGCGGCGATCCGCGCCGAGCAGCTCCTGATCTGGGGCCCGGACGAGCCTCGCCCATCCGTGCAGACCTGGGTCGACGGCCTGGTTCAGGAGATCGTCTTCGAGGGCGATCGCCTGGCCTACCAGGTGGCCTGCAAGGCCCTGAACGGCGCCCGCCTCTGGATCTTCGATCACGACCCGCGGCACAGCGGCAAGTTCGAGGTCGGCCAGAAGGTCTGCGTAGGCTGGCAGGCCGCCGACGTGCTCATCTTTCCCACTGCGAAGAACGCTTAGGACCCAACCAGAACCACAATTAGGAGGCATGGCCATGTCGAAAAGCTCTTTGTCACGTCGCAACCTGCTGCGCGGCGGTGTCGCCGCGTCGGGCGTCCTGCTCGGCTCCGGACTGCTGGCGAGCCGGCGCCCGGCCCGCGCGGCGGTGGAGAAGCCCGACGAGATCATCGTGCGCGCCTGGGGCGGCGCCTGGGGCGAGTCGCTGCAAAAGGGCGTCGCTGACGGCTTCACGGCCGAGACCGGGATCAAGGTCCGGTTCGACTTCACCGAGGACAACGAGATCAAGCCGAAGATCTGGGCGGCGATCGACCAGGGCCGCGTGCCGCCGATCCACGTCAACTGGGACACGACGACCAACGCCACGATCTCCGCGCTGCGCGGCGCCACCGAGGACCTGAGCGACCTGCCGAACCTCCAGGGCCTGCTGCCGGCCCACAAGCCGATTGGGCTCGAGGGCTATCCGCTGGTCAACACCTACAGCTACGTCTACGTCTGCGCGTATCGCCAGGAGGCCTTCCCGGACGAGCCGCCGGAGTCCTGGAACGTGCTCCTCGATCCCAAGCACAAGGGCCGCATCGCGCTCTACGACGACGGCATCGGCTTCAACCCGGTCGCCGTCATCGCCGGCGGCGGCAAGTTCGCGGACATCCCCGACAACATGGAGGCGGGCTGGGAATTCTACCGCAAGCTCAAGGAGCAGAACCCGCTGCTCGGCGAGGACGCCGACTTCACCAACTGGTTCCAGCAGGGCGAGATCGACGTCGCCTGCACGATCAGCGTGAATGCGCGCGCCGCCCGGCAGAACGGCATCGCGGTCAAGTGGACCGTGCCCAAGGAGGGCTGCAAGGTCGACACCGACGGCCTTTGGGTGCCCAAGGGCCTGCCGGAGAACGAGACCCATTGGGCCAAGCAGTTCGTCAACCACGCGCTCAGCAAGGACGCCCAGGCCAAGTGGTGCAGCCTGCTCGGCCTGCCGCCGGTCTATCCGGGTCTGGAGCCGCCCGCGGACTTGGTCGGCGATCCCTCCTATCCGACCAAGCCGGAGGACTTCGACGCTTTGATCTCGGTGCCGAGCCCGGTCCTGGTCGAGCACCAGAAGACCTGGTTCACCAAGTTCAACGAGATCATGCAGGGCTGATCGCTGCGTTGATTTAGGGGGCGGGGGTCCTGGCTGTGCTGTCGGGGCCCTCGCATTCGAGCCGGGTAATGAGCGCTGCAGTTCCTTCGTGCGTGCTTCGAGACGCCCCTTCGGGGCTCCTCAGCATGAGGAGCGTTCTTCATGGCACGAAGGAAATTCCTCATGCTGAGGAGCCCGCCTCGGCGGGCGTCTCGAAGCACGCACGACGCTTCCCCAACGCGCCGCAACACCTCTGTTCATGACCGATCGCAGCGCTTCCCTGCCCCTCACCTGGCGCCTGCTCGACGGCCTGGAGAGCCTGGTCGCCCGCCTCTGGAACGCGCGCTTCTCGGCCGCCACGCGCTATCTGCTGCTGGCGCCGGCGGTGCTGCTGGTCGG
>JAKSDN010000677.1 GCA_022360075.1 Kiloniellales bacterium
CGATCGTCACCGCCTCGTCGATCAGGTTGAGCCGGTCGAGACGCTCGCGGTCCAGCACCAGCACGCCGCGCCGCTCGGCGATCAGGTTGCAGCGGCCTGTGAAGGCAGCCGAGGCGGTCACGCCCTCGCCGCTCACCGCGGCGGCGATCGCGGTGGCGGCCACGTCCTCGTGTACGTCGCCCGGCTCGAGCCGCGCCGCGATGACTTCCGTCAGGCCTTCGGCCTCGAGCGCCTTTACGTCGGCCGCCGACAGCCGCCGGCCCTTCTTGAACACAAGCGCGCCGCGCTTGAGCGAGTGCGCCAGGATCGCGCCCGTGGCATCGCTGAGCGCTGTCTCGCCGAAGATCATGCCGCCGCCTCCGCTTTGACGGGACCGCTCGGCCGGCGCCGCACCCGCGTGACCTCGGCCAGGATCGCGATCGCGATTTCGGCCGGACTCTTGGCGCCGATGTCGAGCCCGATCGGGCCGTGGATGCGGGTGAAGTCGCTTGGCCCGAAGCCATGTTCGGCCAGGCGTTCGAGCCGCTTGGCGTGGGTCTTCTTGCTGCCGAGCGCGCCGATGTAAAAGACCGGCGCCTTGAGCGCTTCGGAGAGCGCCGGGTCGTCGATCTTGGGATCGTGGGTGAGGGCGATGACCGCGCTTCGATGGTCGAGCTTGAGGCGCTGCATGACTTCGTCCGGCCAGTCGGTCTCGATGGTCACGCCGGGAAAGCGCGCCTCGGTCGCCCAGGCGCGGCGCGGGTCGATCACGATGACCTCGAAGCCCGCCAGGCGCGCCATCGGTACCAAGGCTTGCGAGATATGCACCGCACCGACGACGAACATGCGCAGCGGCGGGTTGAAGGCCTGCACGAAGAGCGGGCCCTCGCCGAGCATGCCGCTACGGTCCTGGAGCAGGGACTCGCGCGCCTGGGTCAGGATCTCCGGCGTCACCTTGAGATCGCCGATCGGCTCCCGGTCGAGCAGGAGTTGTGCGCCGCTGTTCAGATCGGTGATCAAGGCGACCGGACGCTTGGCCTCGCGCGCGGCCATCAGCTCGACGAAGAGCGAACGTTTCACCGCGTCAGCCCAAGCGCTCGACGAAGACGCGCACGGTGCCGCCACAGGCGAGACCGACTTCCCAGGCCTGCTCGTCGCTGACGCCGTACTCCAGAAGCCGCGGCTGGCCGCTGCCCATGACCGCCTTCGCCTCGTGCACGACGGCGCCCTCGATGCAGCCGCCGGAAACCGAGCCGACCATGTTATTGTCGCGGTCGACCAGGAGCTGGCTGCCGACCGGCCGCGGCGAGGAGCCCCAGGTCGAGACCACCGTCGCCAGCGCCGCCTCGCGGCCCTCCTCCAGCCACTTCGCCGCTTCGGCCAGCACGTCGTCCTCTTGGATGGTCATGGGTTGTCCTCACGCATAATCGCTTACGGCGCGATCCTCACCCTTCGACAGGCTCAGGATGAGGGGTGAGAGCGGGTTCGTTGGTATAGTTACAATCGAACTGCCCCCGACCCTCATGCTGAGCCTGTCGAAGGTTCGGTCACGAACCGAGCGAAGCTCAGGATAGCTCGCTCCCTCCACCGCACGCCTTCCTTAAACAGCCTCCAACCAGGCGCTCACACCCTCCTGCCGGCGCCGGACCGGGCGGCTCAGCACCGCGGTCAGCTCGGCCAGGCTCTCCAGGTTGTGCACCGGCCGAAAGTCGTCGACGTGGGGCATCATCGCCTTCGCCCCTTGTGATTTTGGCGCGTAGCCCTGATAGCGCAAGAGGGGGTTGAGCCAGATCAGCCGGCGGCAGGACTTGTGCAGGCGCTCCATCTCCTCGGCCAGGCCCTCGGCGTTGTCGCGGTCGAGGCCGTCGGTGATCAGCATCACGACCGCCCCCTGGCCGAGCACGCGGCGCGACCAGAGCGCGTTGAAGTCGTGCAGCGCCGCGCCGATGCGCGTGCCGCCGCCCCAATCCAAGGCCTGCTGTGCGATCTGGTCGAGCGCCACGTCCACGTCCTTGTGGCGCAGGTAGCGGGTGATGTTGGTCAGCCTCGTGCCGAACAGGAAGGTGTGCACCCGGTCGCGGTCGTTGGTGATCGCGTGCATGAAGTGCAGCAGCATGCGCGAATAGCGGCTCATCGAGCCGGAGATGTCGCACAGCACGACCAGCGGCGGATGACGGCGGCGCCGGCGTTTCCAGCGCAGCGGGATCAGGTCGTGGCCGGAGCGCAGGGCCGCGCGCATAGAGGCACGCAGATCGGCCCGGCGGCCGGCCGGGTCGGGCCGGAAGCGCCGCGTTGGCAGGTCGAGGATCGGCAGGCGCATGGCGGCGATCGCCTTCTTGGCGAGCGCGATCTCCTCGGCCGACATCTTCTCGAAGTCCTGGCTGCGCAGCACCTCCTGGTCGGACCAGGTCAGCACGGCGTCGAACTCGATCTC
>JAKSDN010000328.1 GCA_022360075.1 Kiloniellales bacterium
GGCCGAGGCCGGCGTGACGCTCGCCGCGCTCGACCAGCCGCGCTCCTCGGCCGGCTTGCGCCAAGTCATCGACCGCTGCCTCGAGGGCACCGAGGGCCTGATGACGGCCGCCCGCGGCCTGGCGCCGCGACTGCGCGACCGGCGCCTGGCCATGGAGTCGGCGGTGATCGTGCGCATCGCCGACCGGCTGCTGATCGAGCTCGGCCGCCGCGATCCGCTCGCCGAGCGGGTCGTCCTGAGCAAGGCGCAGTTCGCGTGGTGCGGGCTGACGGGCGCGCTCTCGGTCCTGCTCGCGCGGCTGCTCGGCCGGCGGGGCGGGCGTCGGCCGCCTCTGCAAGGGTGACGCCAGGCATGGCCCAAGCCGAGCCCCTCGCACCGACGAGCCGCGAAGAGGCGATCGACCACGTTCATCAGGTCGTTTCCCGCTCGGGCAGCTCCTTCACCTGGGGCATGCGCATGCTGCCGCGGCCGCGGCGCGAGGCCATGTACGCGATCTACGCCTTCTGCCGCGAGGTCGACGACATCGCCGACGGCGGCCAGCCGCGCGAGGAGAAGATGGCGGCGCTCGCCGAGTGGCGGGTCGAGATCGACCGCCTCTACGCGGGCAAGCCGACTCGGCCGACGGCACGCGCCCTGCGCCCCCATGTGGGGGCCTTCGAGCTGCCGAAGGACGAGTTCCTGGCGATCATCGACGGCATGGAGATGGACGTGCGCCGGACCATGTTGGCGCCCAGCCGCGAGGAATTCGCGCTCTACTGCCGCAGAGTCGCGGGCGCGGTCGGCATGCTCTCGATCCACGCCTTCGGCGCGCGCGAGCCGGCCGCCCGCGAGATCGCCGTCGTCCTGGGCGAGGCGCTGCAGATCACCAATATCCTGCGTGACCTGGACGAGGATGCCGCCGAAGGCCGTCTCTATCTGCCGCGCGAGCTCCTCGAAGAAGCGGGCATCGAAATCGCGCGGCCGGACGACATTCTCGCCGACCCGCGCCTGGACCAGGTCTGCGAAACGCTGGCCGAGATGGCCCACGCCCGCTTCGAGCGGACCCGGGTCCTGCTCAAGCACTGCCATCGCCGAGCCCTCAGGCCCTGCATCCTCATGATGGAAGTCTACGAGCGCATTCTGGACCGGCTGGAGCGCCGCGGCTGGAGCGCGCCACGCGCGCCGGTGAAGGTCTCCAAGCCGGAGAAGCTCTGGATCGTGCTGCGCCACGGGCTGCTGGGCCTGTGACCGACGCGACGGCAGAATAGCGCAGGTGACCGAAGCCCGCGTCCACGTGGTCGGCGCTGGGATCGCCGGGCTGGCCTGTGCGCTCCGCCTGGCGAAGGCCGGCCGGGCGGTGACGCTCTACGAGGCCGCGGCGCAGGCCGGCGGGCGCTGCCGCTCCTATCACGACGCCAAGCTCGGCCGGGACATCGACAACGGCAATCATCTGCTGCTCTCGGCCAACCACGCCGCGCTTTCCTACGTCGAGGAGATCGGCGCCCAAGACAGCCTGATCTCACCCCCGGCCGCCGCCTTCCCCTTCGTCGACCTGGCGAGCGGCGAGCGCTGGACGGTGAAGCCGAACGCCGGCCCGATCCCCTGGTGGGTGCTGAACCCGCGGCGGCGCATTCCCGGCACCAGCCTGAGCGCCCACCTGGCGGCACTGCGCTTCGCCTTCGCCGCTCCCGGAGACCGGGTCGCCGACATCGCCGATCCCAAGGACCCGCTCTGGCCGCGATTCTGGGAGCCGCTCACGGTTGCGGCCCTCAACACCGATCCGCGCAAAGCCTCGGCCCGCCTGCTGTGGCTGGTGCTCCGCGAGACCTTCGCCAAGGGAGAGGCGGCTTGCCGGCCGTTAATCGCCCGCGAGGGCCTGGGCCCGTCCCTGATCGAGCCCGCCTTGGCCCGCCTGCGCGGGCAGGGCGCGGAAATCCTCTTCAATCGGCGTTTGCGCGCGCTCTCCCTGGGCAGCGAACGGGCTGAGAAGCTCTGCATGGCGGAGGGGGATGTGACGCTGGCACCCGGCGAAGCCGTGGTGCTCGCCCTGCCGCCGGCCGTCGCCGGAGGCCTGCTGCCGGACCTGGTCGTGCCGCAGGAGAGCACAGCCATCGTCAACGCCCACATCATCCTGCCGCGAGCCAACACCCTGCCACCGGAGCTGCCGTTCATCGGCCTCGTGGGCGGGACAGCCGACTGGATCTTCGCGCGCGGTGATCTGGCGAGCCTCACGGTCAGCGCGGCCGATCGCCTGGCCGAGGAGCCCGCCGAGGCCATCGCCGAGCGCATGTGGCAGGACACCGCCAAGGCCCTGGGGCTGGACCCCGCGCCGGCGCCGCCGGTTCGGGTGATCAAGGAGAAGCGGGCGACCTTCGCCCAGACGCCCGAGGCCCTGCGACTCCGGCCCCCGAATCGGACCCGCTGGGCCAATCTGGCGCTCGCCGGCGACTGGACCGACACGGGCTATCCCGCGACCATCGAAAGCGCGGTCCGCTCTGGCCGCAATGCCGCAGAACTGGTTCTGAGTCAATAAGTTAACAAAAAACGCCGGGCTTGCAGCCGCGCCCCAACTCGCTTAGTTTCCTGTGCCTCGGGTTGAAATCCTCACAAGCATTGCGAAATTATGACGTCTTGAATCGGGTCGGGCCTTTTCGGGATTCCTGAGTGCGAACTGAAGCGCAGGCAACTTCGGGGGCAAACGCGAAGACGATGACTTTTAGAATCGATGTCGATGGGCTGGTCGAAGACGCACGGGCGTCGCTGCGGTCGCTGCAGCGCGACGATGGCCATTGGATCTTCGAGTTCGAGCCCGATGCGACGATCTCATCGGAGTACATCTTCCTGCAGCACTTCCTCGGCAGCATCGACGAGGCGGTCCAGGCCAAGATCGCCAACTACCTGCGCAGCATCCAGGACACGCACGGCGGCTGGCCACTGTTCTTCGACGGCGATCCCGACCTCTCGGCCACAGTCAAGGCCTACTATGCCCTCAAACTGGCGGGCGACGACATCGACGCGCCGCACATGGCAAAGGCCCGCGCCCTGATTCACTCCAAGGGCGGCGCGGCCCAGTGCAACGTCTTCACGCGCATCGCCCTGGCGCTCTTCGGCCAGGTGCCCTGGCGCGCCGTTCCGGTCATGCCGGTGGAGATCATGCTGCTGCCGCAGTGGTTTCCCTTCCATCTGTCGAAGGTCTCCTACTGGTCGCGCACGGTGATCGTGCCGCTGCTGGTCCTCATGACCCTGAAGCCGCAGGCCAGGAATCCGAAGAACGTCGACATCCGCGAGCTATTCCTCGCCGATCCGCAGACCTGCACCTACCCGATGAACCCGACCGGCACGCTGCTCGGCGGCTTCTTCAAGAGCATCGACTCGGTGCTCCGGGTCATGGAGCCGCTGTTCCCGAAGGGCCGCCGCGAGAAGTCCATCAAGCTCGCCGAGGCCTTCGTAAAGGAACGGCTCAACGGCGAGGACGGGTTGGGCGGGATCTTCCCGGCGATGGCTAACGCCGTCATGGCCTTCGAAGCCCTGGGCTACCCGCGCGACCACCCGGACTTCGCCATCGCCCGCAAGGCGATCGACAATCTGCTGCTGTCGCGGGGCGAAGACCTGATCTACTGCCAGCCCTGCCTGTCGCCGATCTGGGATACCTGCCTGGGCGCCCATGCCATGCTCGAGGCCGGTGAGGAACCCGACGGCGAGGTCATGAAGGCCGCCTTCGACTGGCTGCTCGGCCGCGAGGTCAAGGACACCTACGGCGACTGGGCCTGGCGCCGTCCGGACCTGAAGCCGGGCGGCTGGGCCTTCCAGTACTGGAACAACCACTATCCCGACGTCGACGACACGGCGGTCGTGGTCATGGCCATGGACCGGGCCGGCGACCCGGCCTACCGCGATGCCATCGAGCGCGCGGCGGCCTGGATCATCGGCATGCAGTCGAGCGACGGCGGCTGGGGCGCCTTCGATCCGGAGAACACTCACTACCACCTGAACTACATCCCCTTTGCCGACCACGGCGCGCTGCTCGACCCGCCGACGGTCGACGTCACGGCGCGCTGTCTCGGGATGCTGGTGCAGCTCGGCTACGAGCGAGATCACCCGACGGTGCGCAAGGCGATCGACTTCATCAAGCGCGAGCAGCAGGACGACGGCTCCTGGTACGGCCGCTGGGGCACGAATTACGTCTACGGCACCTGGTCGGCGCTCTGCGCGCTCAACGCGGCCGGCGAGGACCTGCAGGCCCCCTATATCCGCAAGGCGGTCGATTTCCTGAAGGCGCGCCAATCCGCAGATGGTGGCTGGGGCGAAGACTCCTCGACCTACTGGGAGGAGCGGCGCGGCGAGGTCAAAGCGAGCACGCCGTCGCAGACGGCCTGGGCCCTGCTCGGCCTGATGGCCGCGGGCGAGGTCGAGAGCGACTCCGTGGCGCGCGGCGTGCGCTACCTGCAGGATTGCCCGCGCGACGGCGCGCGCTGGGAGGAGGACCTCTGGACCGGCGTCGGCTTCCCGCGCGTGTTCTACATCAAGTACCACGGCTACGCCGCCTACTTCCCGCTCTGGGCCCTGGCGCGCTACCGTAACCTGATGAACAGCAACGACCGCCGCGTGCAGTACGGCATGTGAACCCAGGCGCGCGCCCGAACGAATCGAAACTCCGCGTCGGCATCGTCACCGGGCTGGCCAGCGAGGCTGGCATCATCCGGCGATATCTGAAGTCCGAGACCACCGCGACCGAGGACGTCTGGAACAAGGGGCTCGGCTGTGCCGGGGCCGATCCGGCACGGGCCCGGGCGCTGGGGATAGACTTCGTCGAATCAGGGGCAATCGGACTGGTCAGCTTCGGGGTTGCCGGCGGCCTCGACCCGAACCGTCGCCCAGGGGACCTTGTCCTCGCCGACGAGGTCGTGCCACCGAAGGGCGCGGCTTATCCGACGGACCGCGATTGGCGTGAGGCTCTGATGCGCGAAGCCCGGGCGGCCGGCTTGGACGCGACGTCCGGACGGCTGCTCGGCAGCGACGTCGCCGTCGTCAGCCGGCCCGACAAGGCAGAGCTGTTTCGTCGCCACGGCGCGACCGTCGTCGACATGGAAAGCCACGGCGTCGCCACGGTCGCCGCCGCGGCCGGCATCCCCTTTCTGGTCGTGCGCGCCGTCGCCGACCCTGCCGCCCGGGCCCTGCCGCGCGCCGTGCTCGGTGCTGTGGGGTCAGATGGCCGGGCTCGCGCCGGCCGCGTGGCGGCGAGGCTCTGCCTCAGTCCCTGGGAGCTGCCGGCGGTGCTGGCCTTGGGTCGGGATATGCGCCGCGCGCTGAACAGCCTGACGCGGCTCCTGGATAGCGGCGGCCGGACCCTATTCGGCGGCGGCTGACGGCACCCGTTCGCCGCCCTTGGAGTCGCCGGAGTCCTGGCGCGCCCCGCCGGGCGCGTGCATGTCGGAGACGGCGTCCGCCACCAGGCTGTCGAACACGTACTCGGCCGGCCGCTGCTTGTCCAAGGGAATCTCCGCGGCCATGGGTGCCTCGGTCTCGATCCCGCGGCGGAAGACCTTCCAGGCCTTTAGCGGATTCTTGACCGTATCGGCGACGGCAGTGCCCTCGTAGCCGCAGTGCACCATGCAGTTCGCGCACTTTTCGTAGTTGCCCGTGCCATAGCTGTCCCAGGCCGTGCCGTCCATCAGCTCGGCGAAGGAGCCGGCGTAGCCTTCGTTCAACAGATAGCAGGGCCGCTGCCAGCCGAAGATGTTGCGGGTCGGATTGCTCCAGGGCGTGCAGCGGTAGTTCTGATTGCCGGCCAGGAAATCGAGGAACAGGCTCGACTGGCTGAACTGCCACTTCTTGCCCTTGCCGCGCCGGAAAAGGTCGCGGAACAGATTCTTGGTCGCCTGCCGGGTCAGGAAGTGCTCCTGGTCCGGCGCCCGCTCGTAAGCGTAGCCGGGCGAGATCGTGATGCCCTCGACGCCGAGCTCCGTCACGTAGTCGAAGAAGGCCGCCATACGCTCGGCGTCGGCGTTGTTGAACAGGGTGCAGTTGATGTTGACGCGAAAGCCCTCGGCCTTGACCCGCTGGATCGCCTTGACGGCGCGCTTGAAGACGCCCTTCTGATCGACCGCGTGGTCGTGCTCTTCCTCGAGCCCGTCGAGATGGACCGAGAAGGTCAGGTAGGGGCTCGGCTTAAAGAGATGCAGCTTCTTCTCGAGCAGCAGGGCGTTGGTACAGAGATAGACGAAGCGCTTGCGCTTGACGATCTCGGCGACGATCTCGCCGATCTCCTTGTGGATCAGCGGCTCGCCGCCCGGGATCGAGACAACCGGCGCGCCGCATTCCTCCACCGCTTGGACGCAGTCCGCGACCGAAAGGCGCCGGTTCAGAATCTCGTCGGGGTAGTCGATCTTGCCGCAACCGGGGCAGGCGAGGTTGCACTTGAACAGCGGCTCCAGCATCAGGACGAGCGGGTAGCGCTCGCGGCGGAGCAACCGCTGTTTCAGGATGTAGGCGCCAACGCGCACCTGCTGTCGAATCGGAACTGCCAAGGCGGACACTCACTCTCGCTCGTGGGTTACTTATCGAGTGCCGGCCAAATCGCGGCACTTCCCCACTTCTTGAACCCCCGAAAGATTATTACTAGCCGCTTTGCCGGGGCGGGCCAAGCGAATTCCAACCTCTCCACTCGGCCAATAGACTCAATAACTTTAGGGGTTTAGCCGATATAGCCTTCGGCTTCGAACCAGTCGATGGCATCGCTCAGGGCCGCTTCGGCGGGTCGGAAGCGATAGCCCAGCTCGGCCGTCGCCTTGGCGCTCGAGAAGTACATCCATTTGCGCGACATCCTGAGACCGTCGACGGTCACGAAGGGCTCGCCGCGGCGGCGAATCCGCGCCCAGGCCTCCGCCAGACGCGCCAAGGGCATCAGCAGGGAGGGGTTGAGGCGAACCTTGGGCGGCTTGCGGCCGACCTTGACCGCGATCACGGTGAGAATCTGCGCCAGGCTCATGTCCTCGCCGCCCAGGATGTAGCGCTCGCCGACCCGGCCCTTGTCGAAGGCCAGCAGGTGGCCGGCGGCGACATCGTCGACATGGACCACGTTCAAGCCGGTGTCCACGAAAGCCGGGACCCGGCCGGAAGCCGCCTCGACGATCACGCGCCCGGTCGGCGTCGGCTTGACGTCGCGCGGACCGATCGGCGTGGAGGGGTTGACGGTCACGACCGGCAGGCCCTCCTCCGCGATCAGCCGCCGCACCTCCGCCTCGGCCAGGAATTTCGAGCGCTTGTAATGGCCGATCATATCGTCGAGGCCGACCGGCGAGTCTTCATTGGCCGGCGAGCCGTCCTTGTGCAGCCCCAGGGTCGCCACGCTGCTGGTGTAGACCATGCGCGTCACCCCGGCCTTGGCGGCGCAGCGCAGAAGATTGCGCGTGCCCTCGACGTTGACGGCATAGATCGCATCCGGGTCCGGGACCCAGAGCCGATAGTCGGCGGCGACGTGGAACAGAGCATCGCAACCGGCAAGCGCAGCCTCCAGGCTCGAGGGCTCGCGCAGATCCCCGACCGCGGTCTCGACGGGGAGCTCGGCGATGTTGCGGCGATCGCTGTCGGCCCGCGTCAGTACGCGTACGCTCTCGCCGCGCGCCAGCAGCAAGCGGGCCACGGCCGAGCCGACGAAGCCAGTGGCCCCGGTGACCAGGGCCTTCATCGTCTGGAGCCCGCCGAGGAGGCTAAGGTGTCGTGGGAAAAGCTATCGGGCCGGCACGGTGCCGGGTATCGGCGCCAGTTGCGGCAGGATCTCGCTCTGGGCACGCCGCAGGTCCTCTGGAAAATCGATCTCGACCCATGGCAAGCCGGTCACGTCCTCGACCTGAAAGCCGCCATCGGGCTGGCCGAGAAGAACGTCACGGAATGCCACCTCATACATCTCATCCAGATTGCCGGAGTCAACATGATCGGAAGCGGCGGCGGCCACTTTGGCGGCTATCTCGGGCGACATGCGTGCGAAGCCGATCCACTCGCCCCACCAGTCGTGCTCGATTTCCGGGCGCTTGTGGAAGTCGACGAGCTTGCCACCACGCATGCAGAGCTTGACCGGATCCTCGCCTTCCTCGGTCTGGCGGTCCATCAGAAAGCAGTTGTCGTGGGCTGAGGCCAGCAAGCGTTCCATCATGCGGTGGTCGTAGAGCACGTCGCCGTCCATGAAGATCACCGGCTCGCCGCTCGCCAGGCACTCGCGCAGGGTCCAAAGCGAGACGATCGCGCCGCGCTCGTACTGCGGGTTGAAATGAGTCTGCACCATATCGCCCGCCCCGATCCGAGCGAGCTCGGCCTCCACCCGCTCGGCCCGATAGCCGACGACCAGATCGATGTGCTCCAGCCCGCAGGATCGCAGGATCGCGATATGGCGCGCGAGCAGGCTCTCGCCCTCGAATCGCAGGAGGACCTTCGGCGGCAACTCGGGCTTGTTCAAACGACGGCCGACACCGGCCCCGAGGATCAGCGCCCGCATCGGCGCGCTCCTCCGACACCGAGGCGGTCGCCTGAAATTCCCGTATCTGGCAACGCTCTTCCCTCGCTCCGCTAGCCTTCTTGCGACCGTGATCGCGGCGCCAGAAATCGCAACGTCGCCGCGAGCTTCGCGCCCGCCTGCTGACTTGCGGATCACGTCCGCGTTTGTCAAGTTCTCGTCACATTGCTGAGCGGATTCTGTCACATTCGAGATCGAATCAGATTTAGAGCTTGGCCGGCGCCGGGGCGTCGCCTATATGGCCGCAATCGACTCGGACGCAAGTCCAGAGCCAAATGAGGACGGAGATGGGATTGAAGGACTTGAGGAAGCTCGTTCTAGCCCTGTTCATGATGGGCTCGATTCTCCCCGCTGCAGCACGAGCCAGTGCCGATGCGAAGGATACTGTCGAGCGCCTCAACGCAACGCTGCTCCAGGTGATGCAGCAGGCCGATCAGCTCGGCTACCAGGGACGCTATGAAACCTTGGCACCGGTGCTGACCGAGTCGTTCAACTTCCCGGTGATGGCCCGGATCTCGCTCGGCAAGCATTGGCGGAACCTGAGCAACGAGCAGAAGCGGGAGCTGACACAGGTCTTCGCCCGATTGAGCGTCGCCACCTTCGCCTCGCGCTTCGACGGCTACAGCGGCGAGCGCTTCCAGGTACGCGGCGAGGAGCCCCGGCGCAAGGGCACGATGCTGGTCGACAACGTGCTGATCAAGACGTCGGGCGAGACCATCCCGATCAACTACGCGGTGCGCGAGTTCGACGGCACCTGGCGTATCGTCGATGTCTATCTCGATGCGAAGTACAGCGAGCTCGCCTTGAA
>JAKSDN010000031.1 GCA_022360075.1 Kiloniellales bacterium
CCAGGCCAATCTGCGCGAGACCACCACGCGCGTGCTGGCGAGCCTGACGCCGCGCGAGGAGCGCGTGCTGCGCATGCGCTTCGGCATCGGCATGAACACCGACCACACCCTGGAAGAGGTCGGCCAGCAGTTCTCGGTCACCCGCGAGCGCATCCGCCAGATCGAGGCCAAGGCGCTCAGGAAGCTCAAGCACCCGAGCCGTTCGAGGAAGCTGAGGTCGTTCCTGGATACGTGAGTGTGGTTGGTCCGGCGTAGGGAGCAATTGCTCCCAACGCGGGACCGGCGTTCACGTTCTCGCCTTACCCCATTCCCGTTATGTCATTGCCGGGCGGGCGAAGCCCGAGCGCTTCGCGCTCCCGGCGATCCTTTGAGGTCCGAGTCTCGGACCCCGATGGGCCCTCGGGTCAAGCCCGAGCGTGACAGTGATTGGGGGTTCTTCGAGCGCGCATTCTGCAAGCTGGAACAATCCGACCCGACCGATGCGCCGAACGTCCCCACGCCCCGATCAGGGAATGCTGACCTCGATCGACTCGCCGCTCTGCAGCGGCTGGAGCTGGAGCGGCTGGTCGGCCGTGGCGAGGGCGAGGGTGACGCCCTGCTCGCTGCTTTGCAGCGCGGTCAGGGTGACGACGCCACGTTCGCGATAGGGGATGATCACGGTCAGCGGTTCCTGGCCGATCTCGACGTCCTGGCGGAAGCCGGCCGAGGCCAGCGCAACCACGCCGCGGTCGCGGGCCGCCCGGTCCCAGAGCGTGAGCTGGCCGAGCTTCATGCCCTCGCTCGCCAGCGCGATGCGCAACCGCTCCTTCTCCGCGGCGGCCAGGCGCATCGCCGCCAGCGCGCGATCGAGCGCCTCGGCATCGGCGGTGAGGATCGGCGCGACCAGCTCCTGCCCCGACGCCGGCGAACGGGCGAGGTCCGGCGCGCCCTTGCCCTGCTCTTCCGCGCCGACCGCGAGCCCGCCGACGATCAGGCTGAGCAGAAGCGCGCCAGTGGCAACGAGCGGCAGCCCCGTCGCGGTTTCAGCGGGTCTCTGTCGTGTGGGCGCGGCCTCGGATGGCAGGCTCTTGCTCGGCGCAGCCATTCTCAGGATAGGCCCCGGAAGCGATCGCTGGTGGTCATGAGTCGAGGCGGTGCAGTTTCTGGACGCTCGCCGACGCTTGTCTTCGCGTGGCGCTTTAACGCATTCATACGCAAATCGTCTTTCGGATCGGTTAAGCAATCTTTCGGGTTTGAGTAAAGCTGTTCGCTTCTATGCTTTTTGGCGCAGAGTCGTCCAGCCTCGCGCGAGCGATTTCGACAACGGAAGGCCCCATGCTGCTGCGTTCCTCCGACTCCCTGCTGCTCGTCGTCGACGTCCAGGAGAAGCTGGCGCCGGCCGTCGCCGGCCACGAGGCGGTGACCGCGCGCATCGCCATCCTGCTGCGCGCGGCGGCGCGATTGGCGGTGCCGGTGCTGATCAGCGAGCACTATCCCCGGGGCATCGGTCCGACACTGCCGGCCCTCAGCGCGCTGGCGCCCGAAGACGCGATCTTCGAGAAGATCGCCTTCGCCTGCAGCCGGAAGGAGGGCTTTCCGGCGCGGCTTCAGGCGCTGGGCCGCAAGCAGATCGTCGTCTGCGGCATGGAGGCCCACGTCTGCGTCCTACAGTCCGCACTCGCCCTGCTCGCCGAGGGCTATGCGGTCTACCTCGTCGAGGACGCGGTCGGCTCGCGCCGCCCTGCCGACCGAGACGCGGCGGTGGCACGGCTGCGCGCGGCCGGCGGCACAATCGTCACCTCGGAGATGGTGGTCTTCGAGTGGCTCGAGCGCGGCGACGCGCCCGCCTTCCGGGAGCTGCTCGCCCTCATCAAGTAGCGGCGGCGCGCCTCAGGCGACCGGGGCGGCGAGCGCGCCTTGTCGGGCGGCTTCGGCTTGGCGCTGGCGCTCGGCCGGGGTGGCGATGAAGAAGCCGGCGACCGAGGCGCGCACGCGGTCTCCCGCCGCCTTGGTGACCGGATTGACGGCATGGGCCACGCCGGTCTGAACGATCACCAGGCGGTTCGGCTTGGGAAAGACGAACTGGCCGAGGCCTTGCTCCATGAGGCGCGCGTTCTCCAGGCTGTTGTCGAGATGCTGGCCGCTGCGCACCTTCGGGTCGCGGTGATAGATGCTCGCCTGGCCGGCCGCGCGGTCCGCGGCGGCCGCGCCGGTGAACATCAGCTCGCCGCCCCACTGCACGTTCCACTGCGGATGGGCGTAGTAAGTGAAAGCCCCGGTGTAGCTGTTGGTGTCCTCATGCCAGGAGAGGCCGGCGCCCTGGGGATAGAGAAAGGGCTTGGCGGTGAAGCCCAGCCAATCGCGCCCGCGCTCGCCGATCAGGGGCCCCCAGTCGGCCTGTCCGGCGGCGATCACGTCGATCAGCGCGTCGATGTGCCGGCCCGTCGGATAGCAGCTTCCCGGCGGCGGCTGCCAGCCTCTGCCGTTGAGCGCCTGCGCGGTGGCCTGATCGGAGTAGCTCACCGGACCGCCGAGCGGCATGCCGTCGGTCAGCCGCCAGGCCTTCAGCCAGCCTTGCGCGTGCACCCAGCAGTACTGGGCGCGTTGCATGTAGAGCCAGAGATCGTCAAAGGCCTCCGCCTCGAGCACCTCGTCGTAGACGAGGAAGCCCTTTCCCCTCGCGGTGAGCCGCACGCCATGCCTCCCTCATCGCCGCCCTTGCGGCCGAATCCACGCCCGGCCAGAGCGGTTCTCGCGAATTTCACGGCTGATAATGCGGGATTGTCACATTCCTGTGAAGTCGGCTCTTCGGGCTATCCGACCGGATGCTGCCGGGCGCGCAGCGGAAGCGATTCAAATGGGAAGCAGACTGCATTAGCATGCCGGCCATGCGTCTCACGCTCCTCGGCACCGGCTGCCCGGTGGTCAGTACCGAACGATACGGTCCCGCCCAGGTCATCCGGCACGGCGAGGCCTGCTTCCTTATCGACTGCGGCTCCGGCGTGACCCAGCGCTTGCTGGCAGCGGGTCTGAGCGGGCGCGATCTCGATGCGGTTCTGCTGACTCATCTGCATTCCGACCACATCGTCGACCTCTTCCAGCTCGTGATCTCGAGCTGGCACCAGGGGCGCGAGCGGCCACAACGGGTTTACGGCCCGCCCGGCACAAAGGCCTATGTCAAAGGCCTGATGACCCTCTGGCGGCCTGAGCTCGAGCAGCGCATCGCCCACGAGCGGCGCCCCTCGACCGCCGCGCTCGAGATCGAGGTCGAGGAGATCGGCCCGGGTCCTGTGCTCTCGGTCGGCGGCCTCTCGGCGGTCGCGCTGGAGGTCGACCACAAGCCGGTGCGCCACGCCTTCGGCTTCATCTGCACCGCGGCCGGCCGGCGCCTCGTCGTGAGCGGGGATACCCGGCCCTGTCCGGCGCTGGCCGAGGCTGCGACCGGCGCCGACCTGCTGCTGCATGAGGTCTTCGTGCATCGCGAGATGCCGGCGGTGCCGGGCGTGCGCAGCGCGGAGACGGTGGCCAACGTGGCCAGCTATCACACGCTCTCCGAGCAGGTCGGCAAGATCGCCGCGACCGCCGGCGTCGGCTGCCTGGCGCTCACCCACTTCGTGCCGCCCGGCTGCGACCGCCAGGCCCTGCTCGACGAGGTGGCAGGCGACTTCACGGGCCCGGTGATCCTCGGCGAGGATCTGATGACCATCGATGTCGAGACCCGGCAGGTGAGCCTTGCGGGCGCCCGCCTGTCGCTCGGTCGCGAAGGAGCGAAGCCATGACGCGTTTCAAGACGGCCGTGCCGGTGATCCCGGTGAGTGACATCGACAAGCTCGCGCGTTTCTACGCCGAGGTGGCCGGCTTCGAGATCGACTACGCCGAGGCGGACTACGCGATCCTGGCGCGGGACGAGGTCGAGCTCCACCTGTGGGCCGCGACCGACGAGAGCTGGAAGCTGCGCGAGCCGGGAAAGCCGGTCGAAAGCGGCGCGGAGTCCTTTCTCGCCGGCACGGCAAGCTGCCGCGTGCGAGTCGATGACATCGAATCGCTCTACGCCGCGATGCAGCGCGCCGAGGTCGTGCATCCCAACGGGAAGCTCGAGGACAAGCCCTACGGCTTACGCGAGTTCTCGATCCTCGATCCGGACAACAACCTCATGGTCTTCTTCCAGCCATCGAGCTAGGCGGGGCGGCCTTCGGACTCTTCTTTTGGCACTCCGCGCAGCCCTCCCCCTTGTGGGGAGGGCCAGGGGGGGCGTCCGCGTAGCGGACAACAAAGAAGCAATCGCATCCAGGACTCCTCAGCCCGCACCCCTCGCCAGCTTGTGCGGATGGCGGTTGGGGCAGTCGCGGTCGCTGCAACGCGCGGGGATGGTCTTGGTGCCCTCGACGATCAAGGCACCGCAGGCCTTGCCGTCGCGCTCGAAGGTGCAGACCTCGCCCGTCGGCCGGCTGTCGAGCCGGAAGCCGCATTTCGGGCGCGTGGGCGCGTCGCAGCGGTAGACCGGGCCGAAGCGCCCGCGTGCCGGCACCAGCTTGCCGGCCCCGCACTGCGGACAGGTGACCCCGGTCGGCGTGAGGTCGGCGAACGCGCAGTCCGGGCGCGCGGCCTTCGGCCTGGCCATCGCTCTGGTCTCAGTAGTTGTGCAGGGCGATGCGGTTGCCCTCGCTGTCGATGAACTGCGCCATGTGGCCGAACTCGCCGATGTCCGTCTTGGGCACGATGACCTGGCCGCCGGCCGCTTCGACCCGCGCCAGCATCGGCGACAGGTCGGCGCCGCCGTTGAAGTAGATCAGCGCGCCGGTGCTGCTGGGCTGATTGTGGGCGCTCTGCACCAGGGCGCCGCCGAGCTTGCCGGCGCCGTCGGGAAAGGCGCGCACCTGCATTTCCGGGACCTCCAGGGTCACCAGCTTGGTGTCGAGCACCTGCTCGTAGAACTGCGCCGCGCGCGCCATGTCGCTTACCGGGATCTCGAACCAATTGGTGACCGCCGCTGTCTCGCTCATGTCCTTTGCCTCCGCGTTGCCGTTACGGCGCGCCAGGCTCGTCCGGCGCGCTCGTCTTCCTGACGAAGGGAGAGCGGCGGAATTGGACATTGGTTGGCGGCGTAATCGAATGTGCAGGCGCTCAGCCGTTCGCGCAGAAAGCGCCGTTCGCGACGGTTGGTCGCCAGCTTCAGGGCCTCGGCATAGCACGGAGCTGCGGCCTCGATGCGGCCGGCGCGGCGCAGAAAGTCCGCCTTCAGGGCGGGCAGCAGGTGGTTGCCGCGCAGCGCGCGCTGGCCTTCGAGGCGCTCGAGAACGGCGAGCCCCGCGGAAGGGCCCTCGGTCATGGTGACGGCGACGGCCCGATTGAGCGCGACGATCGGCGAGGGCAGGGCGCGCAGCAGGTCGTCGTAGAGCGACAGGATTCTGGGCCAGTCGGTTTCCTGGTAGGAGGGCGCGAGCGCGTGGCAGGCAGCGATCGCCGCTTGCAAATGATAGGCCGTCGGCCGCGCGCCCGTCATCGAAAGGCCCAGGAGATGGATGCCGCGCTTAATCAGGGCCTGGTCCCAGAGGCCGCGGTTCTGCTCGGCCAGGGTCAACAGCCGGCCGGAGGCGTCGCTGCGCGCGGCCAGGCGCGAGGCCTGCAGGTGGAGCAAGGCGGCCAGGGCCCGAACCCGGCCGGGCTCCTCGAGCCGGCATGCGAGGATCAGATCGACCACGCGGATTGCCTCGCCGCAGAGCTCGCGGCGTACCAGGTCGTCGCCGTCGTGGGCGAGGTAGCCCTCGTTGAACAGCAGGTAGAGCGAATCCAGCACCGACTCCAGCCCGGCTTCGAGGGCGGCGTCCTCCGGCCAGTCGAAACGCAGTCCCTCGTCTCGGATCGCCTGCTTGGCGCGGGTCAGCGACTTCCGAATGCCGGCCTCGGTGCTCAGCAGGGCGCGCGCGATCTGGCCGACGCCGAAGCCGCAGATGTGGCGCAAGACGAGGGCGACGCGGGCCCTGGGCGTGAGGTGAGGATGGCAGCAGACGAGCATCATGCGCAGCACGTCGTCGTCCTGCGGTTCGGAGATCGGCCCGGCTGGCACCTGCTTCTCGTACAGGCTCGCCTCTATCGCGTCCTGCTTGCGCCGGAAGGCGGTGTCCCGGCGCAGCCGGTCGATCATCAGGTTCTGCGCGACGCGCCGGATCCAGGCGGTGGGCTCCTCGGGCACGCCGCGGCCCGGCCAGGTCTCCATGGCCCGCAGCATGGCGTCCTGGACGCTGTTCTCTATGAGGTCGAGATAGCTCGGGCCGAAGCGCCGGGTCAGGCCGATCACCACCTGGCGCCAGCTTTCGCGGAAATGGCGGTCGACCAGGCCGTGGATCTCGGGCGGCGCCGCCGGGCTCGGGTCGGCCTTAGTCAGACTGGGCCTCCACCTTGTCGTTCAGATCCGACCGCGCGTCCGCGACCAGCTCGGGGACCTCGACGACGTTGCCGTGCATCTCGCGCACCTCGACCGAGCCGCCATAGGTCAGGATCGGGCAGCCCTTGGCATACGCGCTCGCCTGCGCCATGTCGGCGGCGCGCAGGTGGTAGTAGCCGGCCACCGCCTCCTTGGCCTCGGCATAGGGCCCGTCGATCAGCAGCGCGCCGTCGCGGCTGCGCACGGTCTTGCCGCGGTCCATGGTGAGCTTGCGGGCGCCGAGCAAGGCCCCTTGCTCCTGCAGTGCGCGGTTCCAGGCCATGAAGGCGTTCAGCGTGCGCTGCATGTCGTCCGGCGAGAAGTGCCGCCAGCGATCCTCGTGGTCGCGCAGGATCAGCAGATACTCTTTCATGGCCTCGCATCCTTGTGCCCTTGCTGCCGTCCAGACGAACGACCCGCCCCGATTTTGGACAAGAACGGCAGCCGATGGCAAAGGAGAGCCGCCACGGAACCGCCCCACCGCGGTGCGGGCCGGTTCCGTAGGCCCGTAAAATGCTCTAGACCGGAAGCAGCGCAAGGCGGGGTGGGACTTTGGCCGGACGGAGGAAGAGCGCCAGGAAGAAGACGGTTCTGCTCTGCTGGGAGCTGGGCGGCGGCACCGGCTACACCGCCTGGCTGGTCGACATCGCCCGCCGGCTCCAGGCCGCGGGCTGCGCGCCCGTGCTGGCGCTGCGCGAGCTGGTGCCCTGCATCCATCTGACCGCCGGCCTCGAGGCGCCGGTGCTGGCGGCGCCGGTCGCGCCCGGACTGCTGCCCGATCCCGGCCGCGGCTTCTACCCTTGCGGCTTTGCCGACCTCATGCAGGCCAACGGCTTCGGCCGGACCCACGAGCTGAACGCGCTGGTGCGCGGCTGGCGCGGCCTGATCGACACGGTGAAGCCGGACCTCGTCGTCGGCGCCTATTCGCCGGTGCTGGGCGTGGCGGCCTACGGGCGCGTGCCGCTGGCGCTGATCGGCTACGGCTACACCCTGCCGCCGGCCGACCAGGCGACCTTTCCGCTGTTCCGCAGCGACCGCAAGCCCTACGCCGACCAGGGCGAGCTCCTGGCCCGCGTGCGCCGGGTGCAGGAATCGCTGGGCGCGCCGCTGCCCGAGCGCCTGACCGACATCCACCGCGGCGACGCCCGCTTCGTCCTGAGCTTTCCCGAGATCGACCCCTACAAGGAGACGCGCCACGAGCCGGTGGTGGGCGCGCTGGAGGATCTCGGGCCGATCCCACCGCTGCCCGCGGCGCCGCGCTTCTACGCCTACCTGGTGGGCGGCAAGCCCTTCGTGCGTGATGTCGTCGAGGGCCTCCTCCGCTGCGGCCTGCCCGGCGCCATCTATCTGCGCGGTCCCAACATCAGGCCGCCGCGCAACCTCGACAGGCTGGGCATCGAGTGGCTGACCCGGCCGCCGCCGCTCGCCGAGGCCATCGCGGGAGCGAGCCTCGTGGTCCATCACGGCGGCGCCAACACGCTGCACGCCGCCCTGGCCGCCGCGCGGCCCCAGGTCCTCGCCCCGCGCAACCTGGACCAGTCGGTCATGGCCCAGGAGGCCGAGGACTTCCGCATCGCCGTGCGGCTCGAAGCCAACCCGACGCCCGAGGCCGTCGCCGGGACCCTGCGCCGCGTCGCCACCGAGCCGCAACTGCTGCGCAACCTCAACGCCTATGCCCGCCTGGTCCGCGCCCGTGGCCAGCACGACGCACTACCGGAGGTAGTCGAGTCTTGTCTCGCGCTCCTGGCCTGATGCGCCCCGGGCAACTTTTGGTTAAGTACATTAACTATAAAGAAAATTTGACTTTTTCAGCACAGCTTCATAAGTTCGCGTCCGGTTGGAAGGGCCGTGGGGACAGGCCTCGAAGAGGGCCTAGGCTCGATTCCTACCACTTTGGATAGGCCTTTTGGGGTAACAGGGACCTCGGCCTCTATCCCGCGCGCGGGCGGCTTCAGGCGATCGCATCCCCGGACCGAGCGCTGCCCTGCAGGGCGTCACGTCGGAATAGCTTTTCCCTGACAAGAAGTTAGCGCCGCCGAAGGCGCCGCGGCGGGAGCACGGAGGCGACCCCATGACCGTCCAAGTCACCACGAGTCCGCCCGGGAGCGTCGCGACCTACAGCTACGATCCGGCGAGCGGTGTGCCGCCGCTGGTGCCCGGCGGGCCCGGCCTCTTGCAGTTCCGCGACATCCTGCCCGACGGCAGCCTGGGGCCGGTCTGGAACCCCGAGGACATCGAGTTCCTGGCCGCGACCGAGCAAGGCCTGCGCCTGCGCTTTCCCGACGGCACCGAGGTCATCCTCGAGGGCAGCCCGGAGCAGGCGGCGCCGGCGGCCGGCGGCGGCGTTGCGGGCGGCGATGCTGGCGGGGCGGACGCGGGCGGCAGCTCGGCGGCCGTGCGGGCCTATGTCGAGGACGGCTTCGGCAACGTCTTCGGTGTCGCCGCAGGCCCCGGGGGCGGCGTCTTCGTGCCGCTGCTCGACGGCGCGGGCGCCGGGGGCCTGCCGGGGCAAGACCCCAACCTGCTCCTGCTTTTGCCGCAGGGCCCGGCGGGGCCCGAGGATGCCGATCAGCGTTTGTTCACGGAGTCCGACGATGTCGTCGACCTGAGCGGTCCCGTCTCGGCCTTCAGCCCGGCCTTCGGCCCGCGCTTCGCCGTCGACGGCAACATCAACTTCGCGCTGGCCGGCGACGACAGCGTGCAGCTCGCCGGCATCGGCGAGATCAACAACCTGAACGACCTCTTCGGGGCCGGCACGATTGCGACCGACGTCTTCTACGGCGGCGACGGCGACGACAGCATCACCGGCGGCGACGACGGCGACAAGATCGCCGGCGATGCCGGCGCGGATACGCTCTACGGCGATGGCAACCCGGCGGACGGGCTGTTCCCGGACGGCAACGACACGCTGTTCGGCGGCAGCGGCGGCGACACGCTCTACGGCGACGATGGCGACGACCCGATGGGGGCGGCGCTGGGCGGCAGCGACCTGCTGTACGGCGGCGCGGACGGCGACACGCTCTACGGCGAGGCCGATAGCGACACGCTCTTCGGCGACGCCGGGGCAGACCGGCTCTACGGCGGCGATCAGACCGACACGCTGTTCGGCGGAAGCGAGAGCGACGTCGCCTATGGCGGCAAGGCCGACGATACCGTTTCCGGCGATGCCGGCGCGGATACGCTCTACGGCGACGGCAATCCGGACGACCTCCAGTTCCCGGACGGCAACGACACGCTCATCGGCGGAGCGGGCGGCGACACGCTCTACGGCGACGACGGCGACGACGCGGCCACCGGAGGCGGCGCCGACGTGCTTTTTGGCGACGTGGAAGGGACTCTAACCAATGTGAGCGGCGCCGACGACACGCTTTATGGCGGCAGCGGCGCCGACCAGCTCTACGGCGATGCCGGGCGCGACCTAGGGGTTGGAGGCATCGGCACGACCACGGGCGGCGCCGACACGCTGTTCGGCGGCGAGGGCGCCGACGTGCTCTACGGCGATGCCGGAGGCGATTTATTTAGGATTGGAGGCGGCACGGCGACGGGCGGCGCGGACACGCTCTTCGGCGGCGATGACGACGACCTTCTGTACGGCGACGCCGGCGGCAATGACAACGGCTTTGGCGGCAACGACACCCTGGACGGCGGCGCCGGCAACGACACTCTGTTCGGCGGCAGCGGCAACGACACCTTGATCTACGATGCCGCCGACGGCCTCGTCGACAACTTCGACACGGTGACCGGCGGCGCCGGCGACGACCGCTTCGTGCTGCTCGGCGACGGCGCCAACCCGCGGGACTACGTGGTCGAGAGGGCCGACAATTTCGACATCACTCTGCCGGCGACGGACGTGGCGGTCAGCTTCGATGCGATCTTCAACGGTCTGCGCGAGCCCGGCCATCCGACC
>JAKSDN010000327.1 GCA_022360075.1 Kiloniellales bacterium
CAACAGACCGCCAGATACAAAGGACAAAGGAAAGCGTCATGACTCAGTTTCGGCCCAAGTACATCACCTTCGATTGCTACGGCACGCTCCCCTGGTTTCAGATGAGCCGCATCGCCAAGGAGATGTATGCGAACAGAGTGCCCGAAGGTGCCATCGACAGTTTCGTCCAAGACTTCAACTCCTTTCGCTACGACGAAATCCTCGGTGACTGGAAGCCCTACGAGCAGGTGATCAAGAACGCCGTGCGCCGAACCTGCAAGCTGTGGAGCGTTGAATACGTCGACTCGGAAGCGCAGTTCTACTACGACGACGTCCCCAATTGGGGGCCGCATCCGGACGTGGCCGAGCCCCTAGCGCGTGTTGCCGAGCACTATCCATTGGTGATTCTGTCGAATGCCTCCGATGACCAGATCCACTCAAACGTGGAGAAGCTGGGCGCCCCCTTTCACGCGGTCTTCACCGCACAGCAGGCTCAGGCCTACAAGCCGCGGTTCCAAGCCTTCGAGTACATGTTGGATCAGCTGGGGTGCGGGCCGGAGGACCTGCTGCACGTCTCGGCCAGCCTGCGCTACGACCTCCAATCCGCGTACTACCTGCACATCGAAAACAAGGTCTACGTCAACCGCGGATACGAGCCGTCGAACCCTGCCTTCGGCTATCACGAGATCCCTGACATCGGCGGTTTGCCTGGCGTCCTCGGACTCTGAGCGGCGGTGACCTTGCGATGAAGCTTCAGTCCTACTGGCTCGATACTGCGCCCGCGTTCGCAAGTGCTGCCGCCGGGTCGGTGCCGAGCAAATGCGATGTGGCCGTCATCGGCGGCGGCTTCACCGGCCTTTCGGCTGCCTTGGCGCTGGCGCGGCAAGGTGTCGAGGTCGTGGTGCTGGAGGCCGACCGGGTCGCCGCGGCTGCTTCGGGCCGCAACGGTGGCCATTGCAACAACGGCCTCGCTCAGAACCTCGCTGCCGTGGCCAAGAAACTCGGCGCCGAGCAAGCGCGGGTGCTCTACCACGTTTTCGATGACGCGGTCGACAGAGTCGAGCAGCTGATCGAGGAAGAAGCGATAGACTGCAATTTCCGGCGCAGCGGCAAGATCAAGCTTGCCGTCAAGCCGGCCCATTTCGATGGTCTGGTCAAGGCGCACGAGTTCCTCTCCAAGGGTATCGACCCGAACACGGAGCTGGTTCCCGCGTCGGCGCTGGACCGGGAAGTGAAGTCCTCTCACTTCCATGGTGGCCTGCTCTTTCGCCGCAGCGCCATGCTGCATGTCGGGCGCTTCGGCATCGGGTTGGCTGAGGCGGCGAGCCGCCAAGGCGCCGCGATCTTCGAGCAGTCGGCGGTGACCGGCCTCCGCCGCCTGGCCGGCTCACGCTATGAGGTCACTTCGGCGCGCGGCACCCTGCGCGCCGAGAACGTGGTGGTCGCGACCGGCGCCTACACCAGCGGTCCCTTCCGCTTCTTTCAGCGCCGCATCGTGCCGGTCGGTAGCTTCATCGTGGCGACCGAGCCGCTGACGCCCGA
>JAKSDN010000817.1 GCA_022360075.1 Kiloniellales bacterium
CGCTGATTCTCGGAAACAGCACCCGACCCGACTATGTCCCCTCGCCAGCGCAGTTCGGCCTGCACCTATTGAGCACGGCAGCAATGGTGACGCACATCGTGGCCGTGCCCGATAATCCGAAGAAAGCTGATGGTGTTGCGGAGGATATGGGAATTCGGCCCAATAAAACACGAACAACATAGGGCCATAAGCTCACCTCTGTCGTTCGACTACCCATCAACGACTGAGGCAGCAGGTTCAAACCACCCGCAATCAACAGGCATCCAGGCTTCCCGCCTGGGCAGAGCAAGCTGATCATTTTCGGTCAGGCTTTGAGAGCATGACAAAAACTGGCCTAGTGTCGTTGAAGTTGCAGGTCTAGCGCTGTTCATGAACTCTAGGCGCCAATGCCGACCGACGGCGAGGATCCCTTAGAGACCCCAACGGCCTCTACTTTCTGAGTGGCTACCGAAACGCCTGCATACTCAGTACGTCGGGGGCGTGACGGCGCTGACGATTTCGCTCGGCTCGTCTAGCACGTTCCGAAATCGATGCGGAAGTCGGCTGTCAAAATAGTAGCCGTCGCCCTTTTGCAGAACGCGACACTGTTCTCCGACCGTTACTTCGATTGCGCCTTGCGTCACCATCCCTGTCTCTTGCGCGGAGTGGGAAAACGCTTGTCCTGAGTCCGCCCCGGCGACATAAGTCTCGTGTAGCATCAGGATCTGCCGGTCCGGATGGTTCACGCCAATCATCTTGTAGGAAACCGAATTTTCCTGGCCGATTTCCACAAGATCATCGGCCGTATAGAACGGCGAGTAAGGAATGGTCGACTGCAATTCAGAAAAGAATCCCACGAGCGTTGATCCAAGAGCCTCGAGAATGGCACTCAATGTGTCCAGAGACGGGCTCATCCGGTCACGTTCGAGAAGTGAGATTGTCGAGTGAGATATACCTGAACGCGCCGCGAGCTCGCGGATGCCCAGATTACGACGGTGTCGCATTTCCGCTAACTTCGTGCCTACCTTCGGCATGCTGATCCTCGCCTGTCTCTTGCGCTCACTATCGCGGCTCGTCCTCACAGTGTTGCGGGACGATGCGGCAACCCGCCAAGCCTGAGTCTAGATGTGGTCAGAATACTAGACAACCCTGAGCGCATTTCATTGATAGATGCCTAATAGTCGACATCATATTTACTGAACAACGATGAACTAACTTAGAAATTTGGTGAACCTTATCGGATTGTTGGTGAAAATAATAGACAAACACCCCGCAAGGCATTGCTGTGCAGCTCTCAGCAGTCGATGCTGCTTCGCGTCATCGGATTGGTCGAGAGCAACAAATGACAGCAAGAACGTCAGAATTGCATGCCAAGGTCGTGTATCTCAAGGAGGCGAGAAGCGACGCCGCTGCCGATTCCGATGCGATCGAAGCGACGGTAAAGGAGATCCTCGCCTCGGTCAGGGATCGGGGCGACCGTGCTGTCCGCGAGTACTCGAAGCTCTACGATCGCGTTGATCCGAACTCCTTCGACGTCAGCGATGAAGAACAAGCGGCAGCGCTCGCGTCACTGGATCCTCAGACGCGCGTCGATATGGAGTTCGCCATCGAGCGTGTGCGCCATTTTGCCGAAGCGCAGCTCGATACCATTCGGCCCCTGGAGTTCGAAGCCCTTCCGGGTCTTCATCTCGGCCACCGCGTGATCGCAATCGAGGCCGTGGGCGCCTATGTGCCCGGCGGCCGATACCCCATTTTGTCAGCACCGGCGATGACCATAGTCCCGGCGAAAGTAGCAGGCTGCCGGCACGTCATCGCATGCCTTCCTCCCGCCGCGCATCCCGCCATGATCGCGGGTTGCCTCTTATCCGGCGCGGACCGGATTTTCCGTGTGGGCGGCGCGCAAGCGATCGCGGCAATGGCCTATGGCACGGAAACAATCCCCGCAGTCGACAAGATCGTCGGGCCCGGCAACGCCTATGTTAACGAGGCGAAACGCCAAGTCTTCGGGAAAGTCGGTATCGATCAGCTCGCTGGGCCTAGCGAGATATTCGTGGTGGCCGACGAGACGGGCAATCCTGAAATGATCGCGGCTGACCTGCTCGCTCAGGCCGAGCACGACGTGCGGGCCCGTGTCGGTCTGATTACGACCGATCGAGCTGTGGCGGAAGCCACGCTGCACGAAATGGCCAAGCAATTGGCGGACCTTCCGACAGCCGACGTCGCCGGAAGCGCATGGGAGAGCTATGGGGAGATTGCTCTCTGTCGGGACGAAGAGACAATGATCGCTTACTCAGATCTCGTCGCCGCCGAGCACCTCCAGATTCACGCTGCGGATTCGCAAGAGCTTGCGAAGAAACTCCGGAACTACGGATCGCTCTTCATCGGACCATTGGCGAGCGTCGTGTTTTCCGACAAATGCTGCGGCACGAATCACACGCTGCCGACGATGACGGCCAGCCGCTATACGGGCGGTCTTTGGGTCGGCTCTTACGTCAAGGTCTGTACTCATCAATGGTTGGATGATCGCGGCGTCGCCGCCGTTGCGCCGTCGGCCATCCGGCAGAGTGCCACCGAGAAGATGGAGGGCCATCGCCGCGCCGCCATGCTGCGGTTGGACAAACGCAACGCTTCTCCGCTCCACACGGCACCTGCGGCCGATCGGCCGTGCTGATCTCGGCATTTGTCCCGCGATGAATGGTCGGTTGAGTAGGCCGATGGGTGCGGTCGCTGCATTCGCGGTTTCGATGAACGAGATGCTGCCGGTCTCGCGGCAAAAGCGAAAGGTTTGATGCCTGCACACGGGAGATCGATCCCACCAAGCCGACACAAAGACCAGTCAGATCGGCGGAAGAGCCGGGTTCGCCGGCCGAACGATAGAACCACCTAGGGAGGGCTAGCTATGAGATGCACGAACAACCGGTCTCTTGCCACGCGCGTACTGTTGGGTGCGGCGACGGCCGTTCTTGCGGCCGTGAGCCCCAGCGTGGCGCCAGCCGAGGCCGCGGATACAGTTCGAGTCGGGGTGATCTACGACTTTACCGGGCCGTTCGCCGCCGGTGGATCGACAGCAGCCGCGACCGGTACGGAAATTGCCGTTGAACTCATCAACGAGCGCGGTGGCGTCGAAGGCCACATGATCGAAACCATCGTCGCGGATGCCCAATCGAAAGCGGAAGTCGCCATCAACGAAGCCACACGGCTTCTCAACCAAGAGAACGTCGACCTGATCATGGGCGTCTACTCTTCGGCCCATTGTGTGCCCTTGGCGCAGAAGGTCGATGCGCAGAAGAAGTTCTTCTGGGCTAGCGTCTGTGTCTCATCGGCCGTCTTCAAGGACAAAGGGCTGAAATACGTTTTCCGTGCTCAGGTGCATTCCGATCAGTACGGCTGGGCATCTTGCACTTTTCTCAACGAGTACACGGAAAACAAGTTGGGTATTGCCCCCGAAGACTTGAAAGTCGCGATCATTCACGAGGATGGGCCCTACGGCTCGGGAGTCGCGTCAGGCAACCAGGAGACCTGCGCATCTTACGGTATGGACGTGGTGCTGAATGAGGGCTACGCGGCCGCCGCACCGGATCTGTCAAGCCTGGTCACAAAGCTACGCCGGGCCCGCCCCGACGTAATCCTGCACACGGGCTATAATCCCGACATAACTCTCTTCCTGCGCCAGGCCAAAGAGCAAGGCCTTAGGTGGCAGGCGCTGATCGGTCATGGGGCTGGCTACGGCCAGCTCGACAAGCTGGTCGAGTCGGTCGGCGCGGACGCGAACCTCATCTTCAATGTCGATCCTGTCGCAGCACAGCTACTGGACCCGGCCACACTGTCTCCAGGTCTCGGTGATCTGACGGCAGAAATGCTGTCTCGGTACAAGGAAAAGACAGGTGTCAATGAGGTTCCACCGCAGGCCTCTATGGGTTTCAACCAAGCCTGGATCTTCTTCTCCGATGTCTTGCCCCGCGCCATCGGCAAGCATGGCGGCTTCGATCCGGAAGCGCTTCGCCAAGCGACCCTGGAAACGGACATACCGATCGGTGGCACCATTCAGGGCTATGGTGTGAAGTTCAACCCTTCGGGGCACAGGATGTCGGGACAGAACGAGCGCGCTTCTCCCGTCGTCATGCAGTACGTCGATGGCGAAACGAAGATCGCCTGGCCGACAGCCATACAAACGATGGATCCCGTTCTGCCGCTCCCAAACGGTCATGCCTATGCGCGGTGACGCCTGTCGTCGGTGATCAATCTACAAGTGACTAGGTGTCAAAGGGCTGCGCCGTGGGGCAGATGTTAGAAGTTCGAGGACTCACCAAGAAGTTTGGTGGCTTCACTGCTGTCAGCGACGTGTCATTCGACTTGGATGACGCGGAGATTCTCGGGCTGATTGGGCCGAACGGGTCTGGCAAGAGCACCACGTTCAATCTTGTCGCAGGTGCTCTTGCGCCGACGTCCGGCTCGATCAAGCTGGACGGACGATCAATCGACGGACTCTCGCCGACCGAAATCTGCCACAGCGGTATCGCGAGAACCTTCCAGATCCCTCGCCCTTTTCAGACATTGACCATTCTGGAGAACGTGGCCGTCGCCGCCTACTACGGCGCAAACGGCAGCATCTCCACGAGCGAGGCCTGGCGCAGGGCGGAGGAGGCACTGTCGCTAACTCAGCTTCCCGTCGATGCCCATACCCGGGTCGACGGCTTGGGAGCCGCCGGGTTGAAGAAGCTGGAACTCGCCCGCGCACTGGCGACGCAGCCCCGTCTGCTGCTTGCCGACGAGAGTCTTGGCGGCCTCGATGAAGTGGAGATGGATCAGGCCGCATCGATGCTGAGCTACATCCGCAAGCAGCGCGGCATCGCAATCATCTGGGTCGAACACATCATGGGCGTCCTGATGACGTTGGTCGATCGCTGCATCGTGCTCGATCACGGAGAGATTATCGCAAGCGGGCCGCCGAAGGCCGTGGCGCACGACCCCAAGGTCATCGAAGTGTATCTCGGCAGTGACGCCGACGCTGTCCAGAATCAGGTCTCTGGACTCGCAACAGCTATCGGGTGATGGGAGACGAATGCTCGAAGTCGAGGGAGTTTCCGCGGGATACGGCACGTTCCAGGCGTTGTTCGAGGTCAGTCTGGAGGTACGTGCCGGCGAGGCCGTCGCTGTGATCGGGCCCAATGGCGCCGGGAAGACGTCTCTGTTGCGGGCGATCTCGAAATCGATCGATGTGGGAAGCGGTCGCATCGTCATGGAGGGAGTCCTGCTCAACGATGTTCGGCCACATCAAGTCATCGAGTTCGGCATCGCCCATGTGCCGGAGCACCGGCGTCTTTTTGCCGGCCTTACCGTTGAGGAGAACATGAAGATGGGCGCCTTTATGGCGAAGGCCCGGAGCTTGTTCGGTCAGCGACTCGATTTCGTCTACGAGCTATTCCCGAGGATGAAGGAACGACGTCATCAGCTTGCGGGAACTTTGTCCGGCGGCGAGCAACAAATGTGCGCGATAGGTCGCGGCTTGATGTCTGGGCCGAAATTGCTGCTGCTAGACGAACCTTCCGCCGGCCTAGCACCGGTAATCGTTCAGCAAGTGTTCGAGATGGTGCGGCGCATTCGGAAGGAAGGGTACACGGTACTGATTGTGGAACAGAATATTCAGCAGGTTCTGAAAGTCGTCGACCGGGCCTACCTGCTCGACGTCGGCCATATCCGAATGGACGGCACTTCCGACGAGTTGCTGGCGAACGAGGAAGTCCGCCGGGCCTATGTTGGCGTTTGAAGGAGGCACGCGTTGGACTTCCCGCTTACAGATCCATTCTTCTGGGAGGTCGTTGTCCAGGGCCTCCTTTTCGGCGGCGTTCTGGCACTGCTTGCCCTTGGCTTGAACCTAGTCTTCGGCGTGGTCGACGTCGTGTGGATTTGCTACGGCGAGCTCGTGATGATCGGCATGTACGCGATCTACTATTTGTTCGTCGGCTATGGAGTGCCCTTACCCATTGCCATGATCGGTGGCATCGCGCTCGTGGCCTGTCTTGGCGCGGTCATGCATCACTTCGTCATTCGCCCGGTCTTGCACACCGAGCCGATCAATCAGTTGCTCGTTACCGGCGGGGTTTTGTTCTTTTTGCAAGGCGCCGCCACATTGGCCTTCTCCGTGGAGTTCCGCAATTTGGGGGTGTCGTTCGGAAGTTTCGCGGTGGGCGAGATGTTCGTCCCAATCAGCCGATTGCTGGCATTCGGGATCAGCTTGGCCGCCGCCGTCACTCTGTTCCTCTTTTTGAAGCACACCTACCTCGGCACTGCCGTCCGCGCGATCAGTGAGGATCGCGAGATGATGCCGTTGATGGGTGTGAGCCCGCGCAAGATCTATCTGTTCACTTCCGCTCTTGGCGGCGGGCTGGCCGGACTCGGGGCCTGCTTGATGGCGCTCCTCTACGACGTCCACCCGGCGATCGGGCTCACGTTTGGACCGCTCACGTTCATGATCTGTGTCCTTGGCGGACTGGGCAACATGATAGGCGGCTTCATTGCCGCCTTCATCTTTGCCGAGTTCATTGCTCTCGGTGGATTCTATGCGCAGGTCGAATGGGGCTATGTCCTCGCGTTCGTATTCTTCATCGTAATGATGTTCGTTCGCCCCCAGGGCCTTTTCAGCTCTAAGCGATGAGGAGGCTCCTTTGAACGTACCTGGTATTGGCAAAGCCGTCGGTTTGCTCGCCTTGCTGGTTTTTCCGTTGGTGGGTTTCAGCGACTATGTCTTGCATATCTCGATTCTGATCCTCCTGTGGGGATTCATCTACACCGCATGGTCGGTCATGGGTCGCTTCGGCCTCATTTCGCTTGGACATGGGGCATTCATGGCAATTGGCGCCTACGTCGTCACGTTGCTCTGGAATCATGCCGGCGTGACGCCCTGGATCGGCATGCTGGTCGCTGTCCTTGTCGCTGTTGCGGTCGGTTTCCTGATTGGATTCCCCTGCTTTCGTTTCCGGATTACCGGCCACTACTTTGCTCTGGTCACTCTGGCATTGTCTGAAGTGGCTCGGCTGCTCATTGTCGCTTTGAGAGATACGACAGGCGGCTCTCTGGGAATCACGCCCGATCGAGTCATCTCGGCAGAGCAACCCTCCTCTTTCTATGCGTTGCAATTCGCCGACAAGGTGACTTGGTTCTACATAGTGCTTGGTGTCTGGATCGCCGGATTGGTCATCTGGCGCAGTGTCGATCGCTCGATGATGCGCTTTGCCATGGAGGCGATCAGCCGTGACGAGGACGCAGCGGCATCGCTTGGCGTTCGTGTGACTCGTACCAAGTTGGTCGTAACAATGATCTCGGCGGCGATGACGGCGATCGGCGGTGTCGTCTACGGCCAGTATCAGCTCTACATAAATCCGGAAACCACTTCTGGCATTTCGATCTCGTTGCAGATCGTTTTCGCCGCGATCGCCGGCGGTATGTTCGTTCAACTCGGCCCAACGGTTGGCGCGGCGATCACACTGCTTCTGGCCGAGACCTTGCGCCAAGCCGTGGGCCATGACGTCCACGGTCTGGATGTCGTTATCTACGGAGCCATGCTTGTTTTGTTCATCATATACATGCCAAGGGGCGTGCTTGGTCAGCTACTCGCCAGTTGGGAGAGAGTCGGCAAGCGTTTTTCTGGTTTCACGGGGAAACTCAAACCAGATGCAGCCGGCTGAGTCTCATCGAGTGCGCTCTGGTCACCGACATGTGAACCACGTCAGCAGCAATGGCCGTGAATCGGAACCGGTGACAGGCAAGGCGGGAGGACATCGATGAGGTTGCTTGTCGGCCAGCTATTTCACGAAGGGAACAGCTTCAATCCAGTCAACACGACGCTTGAGGACTTTACCGTCGTGCGGGGGCCGAAGATCCTGGAACAATTGTCAGGCACCGGATCGGTTCTGGGCGGAATACTGGACGAGCTTCAGCGGCGAGACGCGCAGATCGTGCCGGCGTTGGCCGCGTGCGCGCGACCGGGGGGCTCGGTGGTGCACAGCGTCTATGAGAGCTTCAGCGAGGAACTTCTTGAGGCCGCCGCCTCGGGCCGACCGGACCACGTCGTCTTGGATCTGCACGGGGCCATGACCACGACGGAAAGCGATGACCCCGAGGGCCTCCTGCTCGAGCGTTTGCGAAGCATTCTCGGTCCTGATGCCGTCATGGGCGTCGGTCTGGATCTCCACGCGCATCTGACTGAGCGCATGTTGAAAGCCACGGATATCGTGACGGCTTGCAAGCACAATCCGCACTCCGACTATCATGCAACGGGGGTCAAGGCAGCCGACTTGGTGATTCGCACCGCGCAACAGACCATCGATCCGGTCCTGAGCGTCGCTCGTGTGCCGATGATCCTTGAAGGGAATGACGAAACGCATGCGGGACCGTTGAAAGATCTCCATGACAAGGCGCGACACTATTCGGAGAAGAACGCATCGGTTCTGGACGTGTCCATATGCAACGTTCAATCGCTGATAGATGTGCCGGAAATGACGCAGACGGTTGTGGCAACGACCGACTCCTGTGACGACCTCGGCAAAACTATCTGCGCGGAAATCGGGTTCGAACTCTGGACGCGCCGGCATGAGTTCAAGGACGACTTCCCCACTGTCGAGCAGGTCTTGCAACAGATCCAAGAGCAGCCGGGCAAACGGCCCTACGCTATCTCGGATTTCGGCGACCGTGTCTTGGCCGGAGCGCCGGGAGACTGCACAGAAATCCTCGCGGCCTGCCTTGAGCTGAACAGCGGGTTACGCGGTGCAATACCTGTCACCGATCCTGATGCCGCAGCGCTCGCCCAAGCGGCCGGGATCGGCGCGATGGTCACGCTTGAGGTTGGTGGACTATTCACTCCTGGAGCCAAGAGGATTCCGGTGACCGGGCGCGTGCGCAACATCGCTGATGGGCAGTTTGTCCTGAAGGGGCCTTGGCTCGCCGGCCACAAGGCCTCGCATGGCGCTACGGCCGTCATCGAGTTGGATAGACTTGTGCTAATCCTGACTTCGCGGGCCGCCATGAGTCAGGACGTCAACTTCTTCGAGAGCTTAGGGGTGCCGATCGCGGATCAGGACTTCGTGGTTGTGAAGTCTGGCATGCATTTCCAGTTGTCCTTCGAAGGCGTGGCGACACCGATCAAGGCGGACACCTTTGGTGTCGGTGTCTATCGTCCAGGTCAGTTTGCTGTCCGGCGGGAGTTGGTGTTTCCGGAGGTCGATCAGGATATCGGGTCGATTTCGGCCGAAGGCATTCCGGATGTTCGGCAAAGGCAGGAAGTCCGGAACGCTCAACCCCGGGCCATCTGCAAGCCTCTTTGTGCGGAACAGTCTGTTGTTGGCAGCAAGACGTAGCCGGGACAGCGAACGTTGTTCCTGCACGCCTAAGCCGAGGCCAAGCGAGGAAACGCGGTGAGTGCCTGCTGGTCCCTGGACAACCGCTCTGTCAAATCGATGAGGTCCGATGCGTCGCAATCGGCCCCGGAACCCACAAGGAGGTGGTGCATACCGAGTCGAGCGGCGCCGGCGGCATCGGTTTCCGGGTTGTCGCCGATCATCACGCAGGCAGCGGGAGCCGCGTTCAGCCTTCTTACGGCTTCTTGGAAGAGATCTGGTTGCGGCTTGCCGATCACGCGCACGTTCGGTGGGCGAGCGCAAGCAATGATCGCTTGCATCAGGGCACCGGTCTCGGGAACCAGAAGGCCGTTGGCACCTGGATGAGACCTGTCCGGGTTGCAGGCCACGAAGGTTGCACCTCGGCGGATCTCGTTTGCCGCAAGAGTCAACTTGTCATAGGAGAAGGCCTCATCGCGCCCGAGCAGGACAACGTCAGCGGCATCCTGGACGAGGATGAGCCCGACACATTCCGCCTCGTGCCTCAAGGCTGGGCTGCCGATCAAGAGAACGCGAGCCCCGGGGTAGTCAAGGGCGACGCGCTGCACGGCCATCACGCCCGCCAATATGATTCGGTCGGCAGGAATCTCCAGGCCTGCCGAAGCCAGCTCGGTGGCGAGACCGCACGCCGAGTGAGTCGAGTTATTCGAGACAATCACGAAACGGTCATCGATCTGCCGGATGAGTTCCGCGGCACCGGGAATTATGGTCCGTCCGTGCACAAGCGTTCCGTCCAGATCGACCACGAACGACAGTTTTGCGTGAGTCGTCTCGGTTCCGGGGCGGGAGTAGATCGATCTTCGGTCCATCAGTAGTGAGGGTCCTTGTGAAGAGTAATGACGGTTGCTCTCAGTCTCTTGCATCTGCCGCTTAACTGAGACTATCTCATATTTTTTTATTGTAGAAAATGAGAAATTTTCATATAACTGTCATGCTATATCGCTATCGTGGGTGTCGGAGTTTCCCCGGGCGTTGTCAGGCCGCGCGAAACGGTTAAAGACCCCGGTTGGAAACTGCGGATGACTCCGATACCAAGGGGATGTGCGTCTCGCGCTGGCTATGGTGACGTCGATTACATACGACTCCGGATCGGAATCTCTGAAAAGCAAGCGCGTCGGTGCACCGCTCTCTGCTCGCGACCTTGCTTGTCTTTATCCGGCCCTTTTGGTTGCGCCTGCCGCGCTACTTCTCATCCTTTGGTTCGTTGTGCCGCTCGCCCGGCTCTCCTCACTTGCCTTTGCCGGAGAGGAAGGCGCGCTCGCGAGCTTCTCGACCCTGTTCGGCAGTGCGGCCTACCGGCAGGTCTTTCTCAACACCTTCCAGATTTCCTTCGTCGTCACCGTCGTCACGGTGGTCCTTGCCTTTCCCGTCGCGCTGCTGCTCAGCCGGCTGCGTGGGATCTGGTTCGTGTTGGCGCTCTACGGCGTGCTCTTCCCCTTCTGGGTATCGCTTCTGGTGCGGACCTATTCCTGGATCCTGCTGCTGCCCAAGAACGGGCCGATCAATCAGGCGCTCTTGGCGACGGGGCTGATCGAGGCGCCGGTGCAGCTGCTGTTCAACAATACGGCCGTCGTCATCGGCATGACCCATGTCCTGCTGCCCTACGCCATCCTGCCGCTGTTCGCCCGCATGCGGGGCATCGACGGCCGCTTGCTCCAGGCGAGCGACGGGCTTGGGGCGAGCCTGTTCGACACCTTCCGTTACGTTTACCTGCCTCTGCTGATGCCGGGGTTGCTGGGGGCCGGCCTGGTGGTCTTTCTGCTGGCGCTCGGCTTCTTCGTGACGCCGGCCCTGCTGGGTGGAGCAGGGGCCTTGACGGTCTCGACCCTGATTGCCGGTTTCGTGACCGACCGGCTGGCCTGGTCGCTGGCCGCGGCCGGCGCGATCATCCTGCTCGCCGCCGTGCTGCTGCTGCTCGTCCTGTTTCGCCGTCTGCTGCCGCTTGGGCGTAGCGGGTGGGCGGCATGACACAGTTACCGCTCGGCCTGCGCATTGCCGCCCACGTCGGCGCCAGCCTGGTGTTGGCCTTTCTGATGCTGCCGATCCTGGCGGTCATACCGGCATCGTTCAACGAGGCGCGCTTTATCCGCCTGCCGCCCGAATCCTATTCCTTAGAGTGGTACGGCGCTTTCGCCGCCGACCAGGAGTGGCGCTCCGCCCTTTGGAACAGCTTCTGGGTTGCGGCCTGGACGACATTCCTGTCGGTCGTGACCGGAACCGCCGCCGCGCTCGGTTTGAACCGCTTGCCGCAGCGCCTCAACCTGGCACTGATGGGGCTTTTCCTGGCGCCTTTGATCGTGCCGTTGATCGTGACGGCGGTCGCGATCTATCGCACGGCACTCGACCTGCAGCTCAACAGCACCTTTGCCGGCCTGGTGCTAAGCCACGCCGTGCTGGCGCTGCCCTTCGTCGTGATCAACGTCGGCATTGCGCTGCGGGCGGTCGACGAGACCTGGTTGCAGGCAGCCGCCGGACTCGGAGCGGCGCCCTGGACGATCTTTCGGACGATCACCCTGCCGACCCTTGCGCCGGGCATCCTCGGCGGCGGCGTTTTCGCCTTCATCACCTCGTTCGACGAGTTCACGGTGTCCCTCTTCATGGTCGGCTATCAGACCAAGACACTCCCGATCAAGATCTGGGAGGCGGTCCGCTTCGAGTTCACCCCGGCGGTCGCCGTCGCCGCCACGGTCATCATCGTCTTGGCGATCCTCCTGTTCGCGCTGGCGATGGCCGTGAACCGGCGACAAAGGGAGGCGCAAACGTGACCAACACCGGGTTGCCGCTGAAGCTATCGGCCGTGTCGAAGCGCTACGAGCAGGTAACGGCGCTGAGGCCCACCGATCTGACCGTCGATGCCGGGGAGTTCGTCACCCTGCTCGGCCCCTCGGGCTCCGGCAAGACGACCCTCTTGAGTCTGGTCGCCGGCTATGCGGAGCCGACCTCGGGCCAGGTTCGGCTGGGCGAGCGCGACATCACCCGGCTTCCGGCGCGGCATCGCAACATCGGCATGGTCTTCCAGAGCTACGCGCTCTTCCCGCATATGACCGTCGGGCAGAACGTGGCCTACGGGCTCAAGGTGCGCGGCCGGCCCAAGCGGGAGATCGAGCGCCGGGTAGACGAGGCCCTGGCCATCGTCCAGCTTTCCCGCCTGGCGGAACGGTCGGTCCGGAAGCTGTCGGGTGGCCAGCAGCAGCGCGTGGCGCTGGCTCGCGCCC
>JAKSDN010000609.1 GCA_022360075.1 Kiloniellales bacterium
AGGGCCGCAAATGCGCCGGCGGCGCCGTCTCCCGGCGACCGGTGAGCTCGGCCCACCGGTCGCCGGAATCAGGGGCCGGACGTCACCATGCAGCCCTGGATCGCGCGGAACAGTTCCTGCGGGTCGATCGGCTTGGAGACGTAGTCGTCCATGCCGGCGGCGAGATAGCGCTCCCGGTCGCCGGTCATGGCGTGGGCGGTCAGGGCGATGACGGGCACCTTGGCCTTGTCGTCCTCGAGCGCGCGGATCTCCTTGATGGCGCCGATGCCGTCGAGCACGGGCATGCGCGAATCCATCAAGACCAAGTCGTAGTCGCCGGCCACGACGGCTTCGACGCCCTCGCGCCCGTTGTTGGCGATATCCACCCGGTAGCCCTGCTTCTTGAGCAGGTTCACGACGACCGCCTGGTTCACGCGGTTGTCCTCGACGAGCAGGATGTGGCAGTCGGGATTGGGCGGAGCCTGGAGGGCTTCGGCGTTCCGGCCGCCGCCGCTCTCGGGCCGGACGCCATCCTCCGGCGCGACATAAAGCCGCACCGAGAAGCGCACGGTCGTGCCCTTGCCCAGCTCGCTCGTCAGGCCGATGCTGCCGTTCATCATCTCGACCAAGCGGCTGCAGATGGCCAGGCCCAGGCCCGTGCCGCCGAACTTGCCGGCGATCGAGCGGTCGGCCTGGCTGAAGTTCCCGAAGAGCCGGCTCTGCGCCTCTTCGGCGATACCGATCCCGCTGTCCTCGACCTCGAAGACCAGCTCCACCGCGCCGTCACCCAGGCACCGGGAGTCGATCCTGAGCTCGACGAAGCCCGACTCCGTGAACTTGAGGGCATTGCTGATCAGGTTGAAGATGATCTGGCGCAGCCGGGCGCCATCGCCCATGAGCTCGTTGGGCACGTCGTCGGTCGGGATGACCCGGAAGGCGAGACCCTGCTCGTCAGCGCGCTTGGCCCAGAGGCGCGCGGTCAGCTCCAGCAGGCGGCCCAGGTCGAAAGGCCGGTCGTCCAGCTCGAAGTGGCCGGCCTCGATCTTGGAGAGGTCGAGGATGTCGTTGAGCAGGCTCAGCAGCGTCTCGGCGCACTCGAACAGCATATGGGCGTTGCGGCGATCCTCCTCGCCGAGATCGCCGTCGAGCAGTGCCCGTGCCATGCCGAGGACGCCGTTCATCGGCGTGCGGATCTCGTGGCTCATCGTGGCCAGGAACTCGGACTTCGCGGAGTTGGCAGCCTCGGCTTGATCCTTCGCCAAGGCTAGTTCCTTCGCGAGCCCGGTGAGCTGCTGGCTCTGCTCGGCAAGCTGCTCGTGGGCGAACTGCAGGTCGGCGACCTGCCTTTGCAGCTCCTCCTCCTTGCGCTGGAGGGCCGCGGCCGTGGCCTTGCGGTCGGTGATGTCACGCAGGGTGCCGACGAACAGCGGACTGCCGCCGCGCTCTGCCACACCGACGGATAGCTCGAGAGGGAAGGTCTGGCCGTTCTTGCGCCGGCCGATCACCTCCCGGCCGGTGCCGATGATGCGCGCCTCGCCGGTATCGCGATAGTGGGCCAGGTATTGGTCGTGCTGGTCGTAGTCCGGCGAGGGCATCAGCATCTTCACATTCTGCCCGATCACTTCATTCGCAGCGAAGCCGAACATGCGCTCCGCCGACGGGTTGTACATCAGCACGGTTCCCAGCGTGTCGATCATGATCACGCCGTCGACGGCGGTCTCGAGGATCGCGCGGTGCTGGGCTTCGCTGTCGCGCAGGGTTTGCTCGACGCGGTTGCGATCGGTCACGTCGCTGACGATGCCGACGAAGGACACCCCATCGTCATGCAGCACCTCGCCGACCGAAAGCTCTATGGGAAATGTGGTGCCGTCCTTGCGCCGGCCGACGACCTCGCGCCCCGCGCCCATGATCTTGCGTTCGCCCGTCTGCATATAGGTGCTGATGTAGACGTCGTGATCGGCGCGATAGGGGTTGGGCATCAGCATGCTGACGTTGTTGCCGATCACCTCGCCCGCCTCGTAGCCGAACAAGCTCTCACAGACCCGGTTGAACAGCGTCACGGTTCCGTCGTTGGCGATCATGATCACGCCGACGACGATCGTATCGGTCACCGCGACCAAGGCGGCATCGACCACCAGAGAGGCGGGCTTTTTCGGCTCTTCCGCCGGTTTCTGGGCGGCCTCGACCTGGCCGGCCGATTTCAGCTCTTCCAGGATCGCCGCGAGGGCTTTGTCGCTTGCGTCGCGATCTGCCCGGGTTTCTTCCGCTGTCTCCGCCTTCATCCTTCGACCCATGTCACGAAGGGCCCAAAGTTCCGTCTTCCCGCTCGCCCGTGCCTCGGCCGAACCGGGTCGTAGCGACGTCATGCCCCGCTGGCCGCTTACCTAGAGAATAGGCCGATATAGCTATAATTATTGACTATGAAAAAGATCTTAACCCATTGCGGTCTGCGGTGATGGCCGGGCGCCGTTGAAGCGGCTCCGCGATCGCCATAGTCTGGCGCTTCGCAAGGCAAGGCCCGCGCGCGACAACGGCGGGGCCACGGGGAGGAGTTGAGCGATGAGCGGGCCCCTTTGGCAGCCCTCCGAGGCGCGTATCGCGCAAGCCAATCTGACGACCTTCGCCGCCCGCCTGAAGGCCGATTGGGGCCTCGACCTCGCGGGCTATGCCACGCTCTATGACTTCTCGGTGCGCGAGCCGGAGAAGTTCTGGCAGTCGCTGTGGGACGAGGCCGGCGTGATCGCCGAGACCCGCGGCAGTATCGTGCTCGAGAATGGCGACAGGATGCCGGGCGCCGCCTTCTTTCCCGAGGCGCGGCTTAACTTCGCGGAGAACCTGCTGCGCCGCCGGGGCCCCGAGGACGCCATGGTGTTCTGGGGCGAGGATCGCGTGAAGCGGCGGCTGAGCTGGGACGCGCTTCAGGAACAAGTGGCCCGCCTGTCCCGCGCGCTTGCCGCGCAAGGCGTCGGCCCCGGCGACCGGGTGGCGGGTTTCATGCCGAACATGCCAGAGACGGTGATCGCCATGCTGGCGACGGCGGCGCTCGGCGCGGTTTGGTCCTCCTGCTCGCCCGACTTCGGCATCCAGGGCGTACTCGACCGTTTCGGCCAGATCGAGCCCAAGGTGCTGTTCTGCCCGGACGGCTATTTCTACAACGGCAAGGCCCACGACTCCCTAGCCCGCGTCGCCGCGTTCTCGGCGCAGCTCCCGAGCCTCTCGGCCATCGTCGTCGTGCCTTACGCGAGCGAGGCGCCCGACATCGGCGCCTTGGACAAGGCGGTCACCTTCGAGGCCTTCATCGCCGATCAGCCGGGCGGAGCGATCGACTTCGTCCAGATGCCGTTCAACAGCCCGCTCTACATCATGTATTCCTCGGGCACGACGGGTAAGCCCAAGTGCATCGTCCACGGCGCGGGCGGCACGCTGCTCAAGCATCTGGAAGAGCACCGGCTGCAGAGCGACGTGAAGCCGGGCGACCGGGTCTTCTACTTCACCACCTGCGGCTGGATGATGTGGAACTGGCTGGTTTCGGGGTTGGCCTCGGAGGCGACCCTGTTGCTCTACGACGGCTCGCCCTTCCATCCCGATGGCAACATTCTCTTCGATTTCATGCAGGCCGAGCGCGGCA
>JAKSDN010000294.1 GCA_022360075.1 Kiloniellales bacterium
GGCCAGGTCTGCGAGCTGCGCGGCAAGCCTTACGGCTGCGGCGAGATCTCGCGCGCGGCTTTGCTGGACCTGACCGCCGGCACGCCGATCCTGTGCCGGCCCATCGAGTCGGAGAGCGGCACGGCATACTGCTTCGCCGACGACTATGACCTCTCGAGCGGCATGGTCTACACTGGCTGGGCCCTGGCGGACCGCGAGGTGACCGATCGCTACGTCGAGACCGAGGCCGGCGCGCGCGACGGCAAGCGCGGGCTCTGGCGCGGCCGTTTCGTCGCCCCCTGGGACTGGCGCGCGGGCGAGCGCCTCGATCTGGAAACGGCGACGGCGCAATGAGCCTCGCGGAGGCTGAAGAAGCGGCCACGGCCGATCTGTCGACCGGTCCCGAGCGTCTTGGCGAGGCGATCGAGCGGCTGATCGGGGAAGATGCGGTCTCCCTGCCCTTCCTGCCCGAGCCGCGGCGCCAGATCCTTCTTGCCGCCGCACAGGCCCTGCCCTATCGGCTGGCCCGGCCGGTGATCGGCGAGGGCGAGAAGGCGGTGCTCCAGGACTTCGCGCTCTGCGAGACGATCCCGGACCCGAGCCCGTTACGCGCGCTCGCCGCCGCGCTCGAAAACCTGATCGCGGCCGCCCTCGCCCGTCTCGCCTGGCCGCCGCTGGCCGAGGCGCCGCGGCTCAACGACCTGATCGTCCAGCGCTATCCGGCCGGCTCGGCGGGCATCACGCCGCACCGCGACCACATCCGCTATCGGGGCCTGGTGGCGATCGTGACCCTGGCCGGCTGCGATCCCCTCTACGTCTGCGCCGACCGCTCGGGTCGCGACGCCCGCGCGGTGCCGATGCCGGCCGGCAGCCTGCTCCTGATGCGCGCACCGCCTTTCGCAGGCCGGCGAGACCGGCCGTTCCATTTCCTCGAACGCGTGACCGAGGATCGCATCAGTCTCGGCATGCGACACGATGCGCAATCGGCCTGACCGCGCCTCCTGACAGCGAGTGTCGGGAGAGCCGCCGCGACGGCCTGCCGGCGCATTGCACGCCCACGCCGAATTGAATAGGTCTCAGGGCAAGACGCCGGCGGCGGCTGCCAGGATGGCGAAGGCTGTCGGCGACAATCCACTGGTCCAACAGCCCAACGGAGGCCCCTTGTGAGCACGGACGACGCGCGCCACGACCGCTGCATCGACTACATCGAGTTCAATGTCGCCGA
>JAKSDN010001027.1 GCA_022360075.1 Kiloniellales bacterium
CCGGCACCTGGTCGGGTGCCGGGCCAAGTCGCAGCCTGAAGGCCGCGAAGCCGAAGGTCAGTTCGGCAGGGCAAAAACCGTTAGCTGACCTCCGAGCTGGGTGTAGCTGCTCAAGCTCTTGTAGGCGCCGACCGCGCCGAGTCCGGCCGTGTCTTCCGTCAAGCCCGCCGCCAGGCCGATACCGGCCCAGCCACCGATGCCCGAGAGCACGGCGATGTATTGCCGGCCGTCGTGCAAGTAGGTGGTGACGTTGCCGATGATCCCGGAGGGCGTCTTGAAGCTGTAAAGCGGGGCGCCCGTGTGCTTGTCGACGGCCTTCAGGAAGCCTTCGAGCGTGCCGTAGAAGACGACGTCACCGGCGGTGGCGAGCGCGCCGCTCCAGACCGAGAAGGGCTCGGGGATCGACCAGACGATCTCGCCCTTGTCGGCATCCCAGGCGAGGAAGTTGCCCATGTGATCGCCGCCGGGCGCCGGATACATGCTGAGCGTGGCGCCGACGTAGGGCTGGCCGGCGGTGTAGGAGATGCGGAAGGGCTCGTAGTCCATGCAGACGCGGTTGGTCGGCACGTAGAACAGGCCGGTGCGCGGCGAGAAGGCCGCCGGCTGCTGATCCTTGGTACCGAGCGCGGCGGGGCAGATGCCGGTCGTGTTGACGTCCTCGCCGTTGTGCCGGGTCGAGAAGCGATCCACCACCTGCGGCCGGCCCGTCTTCATGTCGACGTGGCTCGCCCAGTTGACCTCGGGGCCGAACTTCTCGGCGACCAGGAGCTCGCCGGTCTCACGGTCCAGGGTGTAGGCGAAGCCGTTGCGGTCGAAGCGCACCAACGTCTTGCGCATCTGACCCTTGACCTCGATGTCGGCGAGAATGAGCTCGTTGACGCCGTCGTAGTCCCACTCGTCGTGCGGCGTCGTCTGATAGACCCACTTGGCCATGCCGTCGTCCGGATCGCGGGCGAAGATGGTCATGGTCCAGCGGTTATCGCCCGGACGCTGCACCGGGTTCCAGGTGCCGGGGTTGCCGCTGCCGTAGTAGACCAAATCGAGATCGGGGTCGTAGGAAAACCAGCCCCAGGTCGTGCCGCCGCCGATCATCCACTGATCGCCTTCCCAGGTCTTGAGGCTGGAGTCCTTGCCGACCGGCTCGCCCAGGTGCGTCGTCTTCTCCGGATCGATCAGCATGTCGGCGTCGGGACCGAGGGAGTAGGCCCGCCATTCCTGCTCGCCGGTTTCGAGGTTGTAGGCGGTCAGGTGGCCGCGCACGCCGAACTCGCCGCCGCTGATGCCGATGATCACCTTGTCCTTGACGACCATGGGCGCCGCCGTGCCGGTCTCGCCCTTCTTGGGATCGCCGTTGACGGCGGTCCAGATCACCTCGCCCGTCATCGCGTCGAGCGCGACGACAGTCGTGTCGGCCTGATGCAGGATGATCTTACCGTCGCCGTAGGCCACGCCCCGGTTGACGGTGTCGCAGCACATGACCGGGATGGTGTCCGGATCCTGCTTCGGCTCGTACTTCCAGATCACCCGCCCGTCGTCCCCGAGATCCAGCGCATAGACCGTGTTGGGAAAGGGCGTGTGAACATACATGACATCGCCGATCACCAGCGGGCCGCCCTCGTGGCCGCGCAGCACACCGGTCGAGAAGGTCCAGGCGACCTGCAGGTCGCCGACGTTGCCCTTGTTGATCTGCTTCAGCGGGCTGTAGCGATGATTGGCGTAATTGCCCGTCTGCATGGCCCACATGGCCGGGTTGTCCTGCTTGATCAGGAGTTCTTCGTTGGCCGAGGCGGCAACTGGCATCACGAGCGCGGCCGCTAATGCCAGCAGCGAGTTCCGTGAGACTTGCATAATCTCCTCCCTGAAAAACTTTGTCGCTTTGCGGTTCGAAGCGGGGAGGATGACCGCCGTGTCGATGCGACGACTGGTCGAACCCGGCCCGTTATTGCGAAGCGTAAGAGGAGTGCTTCGCCATCTCGCCATTCGATCCAACCGGCCTGCGCGGCCCGCAAGGTGGCCGCTGTCTCCGCCTTCAGACGGTAACCACCCCAGAAAAACGTGGGGGCCGCCGTTGCCGAAATCAAGACTGATTCGGCATATTTTACGTTGATCTATGATATTTTATCATGTCTAATTTATCATGAAAAAACAGCTAGATAGATTATATATCAAGCAGATTCAAACACTAGAAGTCGTATTTATCGAGGGATAGCAACCCAGCCCCTCAGGTGAGCCGATCCGTTCCGGACCGCATTGCACGGCAGCCGCTGGACCGTTGAAGCACAAGGCGTGCGCGTCAGGCCCCATCCCCCTCATGCTGAGCTCGTCGAAGTATGAGGATGGCTCGGTGCAAGAGGCAAAGGCGGCGCTGCGCTCGGTTCGTGTTCGAACCCTTCGACAATCTCAGGATGAGGACGACGGGACAATGCGGAAAGGCGACAGGGCGATCGGATGCGTCCCAAGAGGCAAAACCAGTGCCCTCTGAAGTGAAGTACGTTGGCCAAGTCCTAGTCCGTCACCGCGACCGGTAGCGGATCGCTCAACTGGGTCGGTAG
>JAKSDN010000663.1 GCA_022360075.1 Kiloniellales bacterium
CAGCCATGCGCGACAAGGTCTCCTGCGGGTTCGAGTACATCGGGAAGTGGCCGGCATGGCTGATCTCGGCGACGGCCACACCACCCGCCCGGAGCTGACCGAGGTAGGGTAGGCCTCGGTTCTGCTCGCCGTGCATGAACATCTTCGGACAAGGTATAGAGAGGAACTTCTCCATCAAACTGGAATGATCGGAATGAAAGACCATCGACCGTAGAATCGGCCGCACGGCGTCGCCGGCCGTCTTGCCGGTGAGGCCTGCCGCGTAAAGTGGAAATCCGGCCTGCGGCACACGCCAGATGCGTTCACGAAGCCGGTCCAGGAAGGCAGCCGAATCCCCTTCGCCACTTTCCAAGATCTGACGGCTCAGAAAGCAGTCCTCCGACACCAGGTTCCCCTCGATGTTCACGAGGGACAAGATCTGCACCGGCCTCGTGTGCGCGAGCAGAACCGCCGCCAAGCCGCCCATGCTGTGGCCGCAAAGATGAAACGAGCCGATCTCAAAGTGGTCGCAGACCGCCTCGACGACGGCCACGAGGTACTCCATGGAAAGAGCCGATGCATCCGAACAGGTAGAGCCGCCGAAGCCCGGGGCATCGAACGCAAGGATGCGATAGTCGGCCAGGACCGGATGCAGCGCCGCGTCCGCATAGTCCTCCTTGGTCGAGCCGAAACCGTGAAGGAAGACCAGCGGCGCCCGACCCCCGGCTCTGTGCAAGGTATCGATCCGGCTCTTCACGCCCTGGATCTGGATCTCGACGATGGCTCGCTCGAGCCTGGAGCCGAATACCTGCACCGCTCCAAATCCGCAGTGTCCGAGAGCTACGCACGGTAGGTCGGGTTCAACGCGTCTAGCTTCCGCAAATGGCCCGGCCAGTCGATGTCACCGAAGTCGGTCAGCTTGGCGTACTGCGCGGCCGCGTGCTCGCAGACCTCGGCGGACGGCAACCGCAGTCCGGCTTCTCCAACCGCCGCCATCGCCGCGAGCTGTGCCTGGCAGCTTTTTTCCAGGTAGTACAACATCTTGAAGGCGTTCGGGATGCTGTCGGCTGCAGTCAAAAGCCCATGGTTGCGCAGGATCAGAGCGCTGTGGTGACCCAAATCGCGTACGAGGCGTTCCCGTTCTGCCAAGTCGTCAGCAATACCCTCATAATCGTGATAGCCGATCCGGTTGTAGAACCATAGCGCGTGCTGGGTCATCGGCAGGAGGCCGCAGTCCAGGGCGCTCACCGCCATGCCGGCCGTCGTATGGGTGTGGATCACGCACTGCACGTCGGGCCGTGCCATATGCACTGCGCTATGCACCGTAATGGCGGCTTCATTGATGCCGAGATCGCCATCGGACAGGAGGTTCCCGTCATAGTCCACCTTGACCAGGTCACTGGCGCGCATCTGATCGAAGAACGAGGGAAAGGGATTGATTAGGAACGCGCCGTCGTCGCCAGGAACCCTGGCCGAGATGTGGGTCGAGGTCAGATCCGACCAGCCGTAGAGGTCGACGAGACGGTAACAGGCGGCGAGGTCAACGCGGGTGCCTCGCTCCGAATCCGACATTTGGCTGTCGGGAGGAACATCCCGCCCCGTAGCCGAAGCCTTCATGGTCACCCCTCCATAACCAAGTCGGCTTGCTTCATCATGCCGGAGGGCTCCGACCGGACCAACTCAGTACCTTCGACAAGAGCGCAGATCTTTCCGAAGGCAAGATCGTGCGGCAGGTACCACATCCCGCAGTCCGAAGCCGGATGCAGGCGCTCCGGCGGCACGACCTTCATCGCCGCCTCGAGCCGGCGCGCGATATGCTCCGGCGTTTCCACGGCCTCCTTGCCGAGATCCAGCAGCCCGAGCACCACGTGCTTGTCGCCGCAGTGGCGCAAAACGTCGGGGCCATGATTCGGTTGCTCGTACTCGATGCTGATCGCAGCCGCCGGCGCGTCCGCGTAGATTTCCAGCAGCTCCGGATAGGTCGGGCTGGGCGACTTGTCCGTGTAAACCAGGGCATAGCCGTAACAGACGTGAACGATCACAGGAACGGTCACGCCTTCGACCATGCGCGCAATCGACTGGATAGCGACGGCGCGCACCAGGTCCATATCGAAATGCGCGCCGGGCTCGTCGATCTGGATCATATCGGCACCAGCCGCTTGGAGTGCGCGCATCTCGTTGTTCAAGGCTGCAGCCAACGCCATAACGAGGGCTTCGGCATCGCCATAGAAGGAATCGACGAGTTGTGCCGATAGGGTCAAAGGCCCGACCAGAGCGGTCTTCACCGGTTTCTGGGTGTTTGCCTTCAGGAAGTTGAGCTCATCGACACTCATGGGATGCGTCCAGGCGATGTCGCCCGTGACGACGGGTTTGAGCGCGCTGAGCTCGTTGTACTCCTGGTTCTTCACTGTGTCCCGACAGGACCCCTCGATGTTGCCGCCGGCCTGCGATTGTTCGAGATTGGCGGTATCGATGTTGGACAGACCCGACAGAAAGTACCGGTCATACGAGGGCCGCTGCGCTTCGCCGTCCGTCAGGAGATCGAGGCCGGCGCGCTCCTGCTCATAGATGGCGAGTCGAACCGCATCTTCCTTGGCCTCCTGGAGGACCGCCTCCTCCGGGCGCCACCAGGAAGCATCGAGGGCGCGCATCCGCTGATGTCTGGCGAGCCAGTGCGGCTTGCGGTAGCTGCCAACGATTTGAGTCGTCAGGGGACGAAACGGCATTTTCACCTCACAAAGCAGGAGATTGACGAACGCGATCCGCGGCCTCGCCGGAGACGGTGGAACGCGGTGCAATGGCATGGCAGGCTGCGCGGTGACCAGACTCGACCATCGTAAGCCGGGGCGGGTTCCGGTCGCAGAGACCGGCAATGTTCCGGGTGCAGCGGGACCAAAAGCCGCATCCTTC
>JAKSDN010000660.1 GCA_022360075.1 Kiloniellales bacterium
ATCGCAGTAGCGCGCGGCCAGAGTCAGATCGTGCATCACGACGACAACGCCGGCGCCGGCACCCGCGAGCCGCCGAAACCTCTGCATCACGTCGAGCTGGTGACCCGGATCGAGGGCGGTCACCGGCTCGTCGGCGAGCAGTAGCTTGGGCTCGCCGGCCAAGGCGCGGGCCAGAAGCACGCGTGCACGCTCGCCGCCGGACAGCTGGTTCATGGGCCGCCTTCGGAACCGGGCGACGTCGCAAGCCTCCAACGCCTGCCGGACCGCCGTGTGGTCCGCGCCGGAGGGCCGGTGCCACACGCCCCGATGGGGCAGCCGGCCGAGCATGACCAGCGTCTCCACCGTGACCGACCAATGGCTGTCGCCGCCCTGGGGGAGATAGGCCAAGACCCGGCCCAACGCCGACCGGCCGATCCGCGGCAGCGCTTGCCCCTCCAGGCAAATCTCGCCCCCGTCCAGCGGCAGCAGGCCCGCCATCGCCCGCAGCAGCGTGGTCTTGCCGGCCCCGTTGGGGCCGATCAGGCCGAGCACCTCACCGGCCCGGACGTCCAGATCCAGCCTGGCGATAATCGGGGCGCCGCCGAGCGAGGCGGAGACGCCGCGGAGGCTCATCAAGGTCACAGGAGCTGCCTCCGGTGGCGCAGGACGAGCCAGAGAAAGAACGGCGCGCCGGCCAAGGCCGTGAGCACCCCGAGCTTGAGCTCCCGCCCCGGGGACAGCAGCCGCACCGCCACGTCCGCGGCCAAGACCAGGATGGCCCCGCCGAGCGCGCTGGCGGGCAGCAGGGCGCTCGGCTTGTGGCCGACCAGCGGCCGCAGGAGGTGCGGCACGACCAGGCCGACGAAGCCGATCGCGCCGGCCACCGAGGTCGCCGCCCCGACGCAGAGCGCGGTCCCGAGCACCAGCCGCCGGCGCACCTGGCGCAGGTCGAAGCCGAGCGTCTCGGCCGCGTCCTCGCCGAGCGTCAGCGCATCGAGCGGCCGGCCGAGCGTGGCGAGCAGCAGCCATCCGGCCAGCATGAAAGGGGCTGACAGCCAGACGTGCTCGAAGCTGCGGTCGGCCAGCGAGCCCATGAGCCAGAACATGATCTCGAGCGCGGCGAAGGGGTTGGGCGCCAGGTTGAGCGTCAGCGAGGTGAGCGCCGCGGCGAAGCTGGTCACGGCGACGCCGGCGAGGATCAGGGTCAGGGCGCCGGCCCCCCGTCCCGCGATGGCCTGGACCACGATCACCCCAAGGCAGGCGCCGGCCATGCCGCCGAGCGGCAGCGCCAAGGCGAAGAGGCCGGCAAGCCCGCTGTAGAATGTGAGCACGGCCCCGAAGGAGGCCGAAGCGGTGACCCCGATCAGCCCTGGCTCCGCCAGCGGATTGCGCAGCAGCCCTTGAAGCGCGGCGCCCGAAAGGCCCAGGGTCGCGCCGATCAGGAGCCCGAGGATCGCGCGCGGCAGCCGGATTTCTCGGACGATGAGGGCGGCGGTCTCGACCTCGCCGGCGAAGAGCGCGTCCAGCATCTGCGGCAGGCCGATGGCCGCCGGGCCGACCAGGAGCGAGGCCACGAAGGCAAGAACGGCGCCGAGTCCGAGTATTGGGAGCAACAGCCGCTCCGACCAGAGCTTGGGAAGCTTCGCGATCGACGCAGTGGTCATGGAATCAATGTCCGGCCGTGTCGCCACGCTCTATCTCGCTGCGGAAGGCTGAGAGGCGCTCGATGGCCGTGGCGACCGAAGGCGTGCCGCAGATCCAGTGTTTATCCGCGATCCGCAGCTTTGGATGCGCCGTGAAGCGTCGCCCCAAGGCGGGGTGCCGGAAGGTCTCGTTGGCGAGCGCGGCGCCGTCGCGGGCTCGGCCCATCACGAGGGCGTCGGGCTCTGCCGCCATAAGCGTCTCCAGAGGAAGCTGTCCCGTGCCCGAGACGCCGAGCTCCGCCGCCAGGTTGCGCAGGCCGGCCGCCGTGACGATCGCGTCGGCGAGGGTCCCGGCACCCGAGGTGAATCCGTTCGCCCAATAAAGCGCAACGCGCGGACCCGGCCCCGCGTTCTCCCGCACCGCGGCGGCGAGGCGCGCGTCGAAGGCCGCGACCATTGCCTTGCCGCGCGCGGGCTCGCCGACAGCCTCGGCGACCCGCCGCATGTTCGCCCGGATATCGTCGAGATCGTCCTCGACCGGCAGATCGATCACCCGGTAGCCCAGCTTGCGCAGCAGAAACACCGTGGGCCGCGTGGTGAAGGC
>JAKSDN010001259.1 GCA_022360075.1 Kiloniellales bacterium
AGCTCATTGCGCACGCCGGCCAGGCGGTTGGCGTCGCGCAGCAGGCTGTCGAGCACCTGGGCGTAGAAGAACAGCGGGCTGCCGCGCAGCTGGTCCTGGATGAAGAGCTCGGCCAGCGGGTCCAGGTCGGCCAGCTTGTGCATCGCGGCCTCGAAGTGGAACTGCAGCCAGCGCCCGGACCAGCCCGGCACCAGGCCGAGGTACTGCAGCGTCTCCTTGTAGGTGGCGAGATCGACCTGGTCGCGCTCCAGGCGCGCGGCCGCGTGGGCGAGCTCGCCGCGCTGGCGGGCGGAGATCAGGCCGGCGCCGTAGACCGCCTCGACCCCGGCGCGCAGCCAGGCCAGGCGCTCCTTGCGCGGCGCGCCCTCGAGCTTGGCCGCGAGCCGCGTGGCGGCCGCGAAGTGCTCGGTCTCCAGGGCGAGGCTGGTGTCGATCAGCCCGATCCGGGTGTTGGGCGTGCGCGGCCGGGTCTGGCGCTCGCGCAGGGTCGCCATCAGGCTGGCCGTCGTGGCGAGATGCACGGCCGGGTCCTTCGAGCCCTCCATCGCTGCCGCGCCGCGGCCGAGGATCGCGCCCAGGTCGTCGAGCTTGGCGGTCTCCTGGGCCATGGCCTTCAGTGCCGGCAGGGTCGTGCCGCCGGCATAGAGCGCGTCGATGTCGGCGGCGAGCTTCTCGTAGGGCGCGCGCTTGTCCGCGCCAAGCTTTGCGGCATAGGCGCGCACGTCGGCGGCGTCGGCCGCCTCGGGGCTGACGTGGATCTTGTTGCGCAGGCGCTTGAAGCCGCTGTCCTGGTTGGCGAGGGCCGTCGCCTGCTGGCGTACCTCGTTGGCCGAGGCGCTCTCGGGTCCGTGGCGCAGCAGGCGCGCGGCCGTGCGCAGGCGCAGATAGTCCCGGGTCAGCCAATCGGGGTCCTCGGCCAGCTTGAACAGCAGCCGGCGCGCGCCGCGCCGCTCGCCTTCCTCCTGCAGGGCACCGCGGTAATAGCGCGCCTTGCGCAGGATCCAGCCGTCGTCGGCGCGGATCAGGAACTGCTCGATCAGCATCTGGTTGAGCGCGTCCTTGTGGTCCGGGCGCTGGACGAAGGCCTCGACGTCGAGGTCGGAGAGGATGTTGGCGATGCTGTAGCCGCCCGCGCGGAGCTGCTTGACCCGGTCGGTCCACTCGCCGTGCTGGCTGCCGCCGCCGTGCGGACCGCAGGCGTAGGGCCGGGGCGGCAGGATCGTGCCGTCCTTGCAGAACCAGCGGATCCGCGCGAAGGGCCCGCGGTCGGAGGCCTTCATCTCGTCGATCCAGGCCCGCAGCGTGGCGCTGTCCGGCAGCTCGGCCGCCGTGGCAGGCAAGGTTGCGATGGCAAGGGCGGCGGCCAGAGAAAGGCTCTTAAGGCAATGCATGGGCTTGTCGGATTCCTTTACCTCGTCCTAATAGGCTTACCGTAGCGGTTTCCGCCCTGGTGGCGAAGCCTGCAGATGGTTGCTTTCGTATGAATGGTCCGGCATTGCTGCAAACGGCTGAGGGGTCGAGCGAGAGGGCTGGGAGCGCGGGACAACAACCTTGCGTCCTTCGAGACGCCCGCATTGCGGGCTCCTCAGGATGAGAAAATTTCTTAATGCCAATAACAGTTTATCTCATCCTGAGGAGCGCCCGGCAGGGCGCGTCTCGAAGGACGCACGCTGGAGCCGCAGTTTCCCGGCGACACCATAGCCAATCTGAGACTCTTCCCGGCTATCTCTATGGTTATTCCACTCCAAGACAGCAGACTGACTGAGATGGGGTCTAAGTTGCTTCCCCAACTAGGCGACCAACTCGACCCTGGCCATGAACCGGAAGGTCGCGAGTGTGCCGGGCAGCTCCATGACCAATGATGTCGGCTCTATCGCCGCGCCCATAGAAGGCGCTGACTTGCCCGCCCTGCGCCGCCTCGCCGGCGCGCGTTTCGGCGCGGGCGATTTGGCGGGAGCGCTGGCGTTGCTCGACAAGGCGCTGAAGCTGGCCCCGGCGGATCTCGAAAGCCATGTTCTGGCGGCGCGCTATCTGCGCTGGGCCGAGCGCTTCGGGCCCGCCATGGCCCATGCCCGAACGGCGCTGGAGGTCGCGCCCGACCATGGCGAGGCGCTCTGGCTGCTCGGCTCCACGGCACGCATGGCCGGCGACGCGGAGACCGCGGTCGCGGCCCTCGAGAGGGCTGCCGCGGTCCTGCCGGAGAGCGCGCCGGTCCAGCACGACCGCGCGCTCGCCCTCCTCGACCGGGGCCGAACGGAGGCGGCGCGCGCCGCCCTGGAGCGCTGCCTGACCCTGAAGCCCAATCACGTCTGGGCGCGCGCCACGGCCATGAGCCTGGAGGCCGAGCGGGACGCCGAGGCGCGCCTAGCCGGAAAGCCGGGTGTCAGGCGCGTGGCGCTGCACATCAACCAGGCCTTCCACTTCGGCATCCTGGCACCGGTCTTCGAGGCTCTGCGCGCGCGCCATTTCGTGCGGATCACCGGGGCCGGGGACTGGGTCGAGCGCTTCCGGCCGCAGGTCGTCGTGGTCAGCGACGCCCAGGCGGCGACCCTGCGTAAGCGGATGCCGGCGGCGCTCTTCGTCACCACGCGCCACGGCCTGATCGAGAAGAACCATTTCGTGCCGGCCGTCGGCACCTGCGAGTACATCTGCGTGTCGAGCCCGGCGATCCGCGAGCGCACGGTCGAGCTGGGCGGCATCGCCGCCGAGCGCCTCTGGGTCACCGGCTATGCCCAGATGGACCCGCTGTTCGCGCCCGAGCCACTGCCGCTGCCGGACAAGCTGCCGCTCGACGGCAAGCTCGTGCTCTACGCGCCGACCTACAACCCGCGGCTTTCATCGGCCGCCATGCTCGGCGATCGTCTGGTCTCCTCGATCCGCGGTGAGCGCCGCGACGTCACCATCGTCATCAAGCCGCACCCCCTGACCGCCGCGCGCGACCGGCGGCAGATGGCTCTCTGGCACGATCTGGTCCGGCGCGAGCCCGGCTTGTTTCTGGTCAGCGACAGCGGCGCCGACATCATGCCCTATCTGAAGAACGCGGATCTCTTGATCTCCGACGTCAGCAGCGTCGCTTACGCCTACCTCGCCATGGATCGGCCGATCATCCTGCTCAGCCATCCCGAGCGCGCACGGGACCCGCATTACCATCCCGACGGGCTGGAATGGCAGTGGCGCGACCTCGGCGAGGAGCTGAGCGACGTCGCGGATCTTCCCGACGCCGTGGCCCGGGCGCTCGACGCGCCGGGCCGGCACGCCGAAAAGCGGGCGCGCTATCGGACTCTGCTGTTCGGCGATCTCACCGACGGCAAGGCGGCCGAGCGGATCGCCGCGCGGATCGACGAGCTCGACCTTTCCGTGAGGCCGGCGCTGTGAGCCTGCCGCCCGACAGGCTCTCGGCGCTGATCCCCGCCGCCGGCAGCGGCGAGCGCATGGGCGGTTGTGCCAAGGCCTTTCTCGAGTCCGGCGGTGCGACGCTGCTGGAGCGCGCGGTCGAGCGGGCCTGTGCCGTCGCGGGCGAGGTCCTGGTCGGGCTACGGGCCGAGGAGCTCGAGCGCGGGGAGACGCTCCTGTCGGACCGGCCCGTGGGAGTCCATCTCGGCGGGCCGAGCCGCCACGACACGATCCGTGCGCTCCTGGCCCGATCGAGCCGGCCTTGGATCCTGGTCCACGACGCCGCGCGGCCCTTCGCGTCGCCCGCGCTGTTCGCCGCCGTCATCGCCGCCGCGGCCGAGCATGGCGCCGCCGTTCCCGGCCTGCCGGCGAGTCCGCGCGACGCTTTGGCCCGGCGCGACGGAGACTTCGTCGTCGGTTTCTTGTCCCGCGACGAGGTCGTGCTCACCCAGACCCCGGTCGTCGTCCGCCGCGACCTCTTGGAAGAGGCCTTCCGCATGGCCGACGGCGAGGCCGCGGCCGTCGACTCCTTTGCGCATCTTCTGGGCCGCGCCGGTCACCGCCTGCGCCTCGTGCCGGGCGAGCCCGAGAACCTCAAGGTGACCTTCCCCGAGGACTGGGCGCTGGCCAGGGACCGCCTACTTTGAAGGCTGAATGAGGCGATAGGCCCAAGGCCCAAGACGTTTCTACCGGGATTCCGGCCGGCCCTGAGTTGGACTTAAGGGCCACTTCACGCCGGCTCATCGCGGCCGTCATTGCGAGTGGAGCGAAGCAATCCAAGATTGCCAGCTGCAGCGTGGCCTGGATTGCCGCGCCGGCTCACGCCGGCTCGCGATGACGGCGACGATGTCACTTCTTCAGCCGTCGCCCTCCAGATTAAAAAGTTGAATGAGCGTTCCAGAATCCTCATCTCCTTTGCCATGGCCAGGCAAAAGGAGTTCGACCGGGACGCGGTGCTCGAGCAGGCGATGCTGGTCTTCTGGCGCCATGGCTACGAAGCCACCTCTGTCCAGGACCTTGTGACTGCGACCGGGATCAACCGGGCGAGCATGTACGGCACCTTCGGCGACAAGCGGGGCGTCTTTCTCGCGGCCGTCGATCGCTACCTGGAGCATGTCAACGCTAAGCGCCTGGCCGAGCTTCGGGCACCGGGCCCGGCCAAGGCGGCGATCCGCCGCTATTTCGACGGCCTGCTGGTCTTCGCCGCGGGGGAGGGCCGGCGCTTGGGCTGCCTGATCACCAACAGCGCCGTCGAGCTCGCACCGCACGACCGCCAGATCGGCTCATGCCTGCGCGAAAGCCTGGGCCGGGTCGAGCAGGCCTTTCATGGCGTGATCGAACGCGGCCAGGCCCAGGGCGAGATCTCGCCGGAGAAGGATCCGAGGGCGCTCGCGCGCTTTCTCGTTAGCACGGTACAGGGCCTGCGCGTGCTCTCGCGCGCCGAC
>JAKSDN010001301.1 GCA_022360075.1 Kiloniellales bacterium
GTCGAGTTCCACCTGCTCAAGGGCCCCGAGGCCGACGACCATGTGCTCTATGCCAGCCACACGATCTGGCGCGGCCGTGCCGAGTTCGAGGCCTGGACCCAGTCCGAGGCCTTCCGCCAAGCGCATCGCGATGCCGGCCAGACCAAGGGCATGTACGTCGGCGGCCCGCAGTTCGAAGGCTTCGACGTCGTCCTGGAACTGAAGGAGGCCGCGGAGTAGGCCGGTCACGCCCCAGAAGGCGTCGCCGGAGGCCACCGTCCGCGGCCCCGCTAGACCGCTCTGCGGCGGGCCGCTATCGTCGTCGGTCACACCCAGGGACGAAACCACCGAAAACAGGGGGAAATGCCATGACGGTATCGGTGCGGGCGCCGAGCGTGGAGCGGATTCTGGAGATCGCCGATGAGTTCGGGCTCGGCCTGACGCTCGAGGACGCGCGGTCCTTCGCGGGCATCATGGCGGGCACGGTGGGCTCCTACGCGCGGCTCGACGAGATGGTGGTGCCGAAGCTAGAGACCAAGTATCCGCGCACGCCGGGCTGCGCGCCGAGCCCCGAGGACAACCCCTATAACGCCTGGTACTGGCGCTGCGAGGTCAAGGGCGCCGAGAGCGGGCCGCTCGCGGGCAAGACTGTGGCGATCAAGGACAACATCGGCGTCGCCGGCGTGCCCTTGATGAACGGCTCGCGCGTGCTCGAGGGCTTCGTGCCGGACGAGGACGCGACCGTGGTCACGCGCATCCTCGATGCCGGCGGCACCATCACCGGCAAGGCCGCCTGCGAGGATCTCTGCTTTTCGGCCGGCAGCCACACCTGCGCGACCGGGCCGATCCGCAACCCGCACAACCCGGCGCACTCGACCGGCGGCTCCTCGGGCGGCAGCGCGGCGCTGGTTTCGGCCGGCGCGGTCGACATGGCGCTCGGCGGCGACCAGGGCGGCTCGATCCGCACGCCTTCCTGCTGGTGCGGCGTCTACGGCCTGAAGCCGACCTGGGGCCTGGTGCCGCTGACCGGCGCGATGCCGATCTCCTATGCGGTCGACCACTGCGGGCCGATGTGCGCGAGCGTCGAGGACGTTGCGCTGCTGCTCTCGGTGATCGCCGGTCGCGATCCGCACGACCCGCGCACCACCATCGCGCAGACCCAGGACTACGTCGGCGCCGTGGGGCAGGGCGTCGAGGGCCTGCGCATCGGCGTGCTGAAGGAGGGCTTCGGCCATCCCGAGAGCGACGCCGAGACCGACCGCAAGGTACACGCTGCGATCGACACGCTGGCCGGGCAGGGCGCGGTCATCGAGGAGGTCTCGGTGCCCATGCACTACGACGCGCCGCACGTCTGGACCGCGATCATCCTCGAGGGCGCGACCGAGATGATGATCAAGGGTAACGCGCTCGGCAACAACTGGAACGGCCACTACAGCGTCGGCCTGCTCGATGCCTTCGCGCGCGGCTGGCGCTCGCGCCCGGACGACCTGTCGGAGACCTGCAAGCTTGTGCTGCTGCTCGGCGAGTACCTCAAGCAGGACTATCACGGCCGCTACCATGCCAAGGGCCAGTGCTTGAAGCCGGTGGTCAAGGCGGCCTACGACAAGGCGCTGGAGCAGGTCGATCTGCTGGCCATGCCGACCATCCCCTTCCCGGCGACCGAGATCCCGCCGGCCGATTGCAGCCGCGAGGAATACGTCGAGAAGGCGCTCAACATGCAGCACAACACCTGCCCCTTCGACGTCGCCGGCCACCCGGCCTTCACGGTGCCCTGTGGCAAGATCGGTGGTCTGCCGATCGGCATGATGCTGGTCGCCAAGCACTTCGACGAGGCGACCGCCATTCGCGCCGCCGCCGCCTTCGCGGCCAACACGGACTGGGAGAGCTTCTGAGTGCCGGGTGGGCTGACGATCATGCGCCGCTACCCCGTTCTTGTCGGACTCGTCGGCCTCGGCGCCTGCAACGCGCTGCCGATCGA
>JAKSDN010001302.1 GCA_022360075.1 Kiloniellales bacterium
AGAAGGCCGTCATGTCGCAGGCCAGATCCTTGATGACCGGCAGGTTGCGCAGCGGCGCGATCTCCAGGCGCCCATCGCGCAACACCTTCTTGACATGGGTGCGGCAGGTCCAGCGCGGCACCCCGTTGACGGTCATGGCGCAGGAGCCGCACATGCCGACCCGGCAGGCGAAGCGGTAGGACAGGCTCGGGTCCAGGTAGCGCTGGATCCAGGTCACGACGTCGAGGACGGTCTGGCTCTCGCGATGCGGCACCTCGAAGCCCTCGAAGCGCCCCTCCGCCGCGCCACGCCACACGGAGACGGAAATCGTGTCGGCTGACTGGCTTGACATGGCGCCGGCTTAGATCCGGCTGTCGTAAGCCTGGCGGCCGATATCGACGGCGATCACGGTGAAGCGGTCGCAGCGCAAGGCTTCGTCCAGCGCTGCCGCCAGGGAATCCCGGTCGCGGCACAGCACGCCCTCGCCGCCCAGCGCCTTGGCGACGGCGGGGAAGTCGGTCGCGCCGAAGTCCACCGCCAGATTGCCCATCTGCGAGCCGCGCTGCTTCATCTCGATCAGGCCGAGCTGCTCGTCGACGAAGACGACGATGGGAATGGCGAGACCCAGGTCACGCGCCGTAGCGAGCTCGCCGAGGAACATCTCCAGACCAGCATCGCCGACGAAAGCAACCACCGGGCGCTCGGGCTCGGCCAGCTTGCGGCCCATGGCGAGCGGCAGGGCGCAGCCCATGGTGCAGAGCGCGGTCGACTGCAGGAGGCTACGCGGGAAATAGCTCTCCCAGAGCTGACTCAGCACGATCCGATGGGCGCCGCTGTCGACCGTCGCCACGGTCTCCCGCGGCAGCACCTTGCGGCAAGTGTCGATGACGGCGGCCGGGCCCCAGCTCTCGTCAAGCTGACCGTTGGCCCGCAGCGCGGTACGGACCGCGGCCGGCGCATCGTCGGGCCAGGTCGCGCGCGGCTCGACGCCGTCGGCGATCACCCCGAGGCTGGCCGCAATGTCGCCGACGAGGTTGATCGCGGCTTGGTGCATGTAATGGCCGTTGGCCACGGCCGCGATGTCGATCACGCGCGCGTCCTCGGCCCAGGGATCGCGCCAGCCGATACGCATCTCGATCGGATCGTAGCCGGCGAGCAGGATGAGATCGGATGCTGCCAGGAGAGGCAGGAGGATCTTGTCCGCACGCGGCGAGAGGCCGGCGCCGCCGAGCGCCAGGGGATCGTCCTCGGGCAGCACGCCCTTGGCCTTGTAGGTCGTAGCGATCGGCACCGCAAAGCGCCGGCAAAAGGCCTCGACCGCGGTCGAGGCATCCTGGTTCAGCACATCGACGCCGGCGATCAGAAGCGGCCGCTCGGCCTCGGCCAGCCAGGCGCGGGCCCGCTCCAGGTCCAGGCCCGGCGCCGGCGCCATCGGCGCCCCAGAGCGCCGCCGCGGCGCGTGCCAGTCGCCCTGGTCCTGGGTCTGCACGTCGATCGGCACGTCGAGCACGACCGGACCGGGCCGGCCCTCGGTCGCAATCGACACCGCCTTGTCCGCCAGCACGGCTGCGGTCCCCGCCTCGACGCGGAAGGCCGCCTTGGCGATCGGCTCGCAGAGCTTCACGTGGTCGAAGACTTGGTGCGTGTAGGTCTCGCGCTCCAGCGCCGGCACGCAGCCGGTGAGCACGATCATCGGCACGCGGTCCTGGGTCGCGTTGGCGATCACGTTCACCGCATTGGCGATGCCGGGGCCGATCGTCGCGAAAAGCACGGCCGGCGCGCCGTCGTGGTGATGCACCCCCTCGCCCATGAAGCCCGCGCAGTTCTCGTGCTTGGTCAGCAGCACCTTCAGGCCGGCGCGCTCCAAGGCATCGATCAGCGCGAGCACCTCGCCACCGGGAATGCCGAAGGCGTGGCGGCAACCAGCCTCGTACAGACGCTGTCCGATCACCTCCGCGGTCGTCGGCATCACGCTGCTCTCCAAAGCTCGTCGAAACGGGTCACCACAGGCTGCGAAGCTCGGAGTGTATGCTTTTGGAAATCGAATGAAAAACGAGGAATTCTGAAGATTGACATTGAGAATCCTCAAGCAAAAGCGGCTCAGGGCTCGTAGATCTCGGCGGCCACGGCACTGAGCGCCAGGACCATGACCCGGGTGAGATCGGCCCTCTCGTTGTCGGCCCGCTCGATCAGGCCGAGCACGCGGTGGATCGGCGGCCGGCCGAAGGGCACGGCTTGGATCGAATCCGGAAAGGGATTGGTGCGCGGCCGGCTCGGCACCACCGAGACGCCGAGCCCGCTGGCCACGAGCAAGGCAATCCCGTCGAGCGTGTCGACTTCCATCGCGGGCTGCAGCTTGATGCCGCGCCGGACCACTTCCTGCTCGATGAGCTGGCCGGCCCAGGCGTGGCGGCTGAAGCGGATGTAGGGCGCCGATGTGAGGAGCTCGACATCCGATGCGGCGGCGGCCCCGCTCGGGGCGATCACGACGAGCGGCTCGCGGGCGAAGGCGTGCCAACGAACGCCGATCGCGGGCTTGCGGGTCTCACCGACGATGGCGCAGTCCAGCTCTTGCTTGAGGACCATCTCCTCCAGCCGATCGGAAAGCGCCGTCGTCAGCCGGATGCTCAGATGCGGCTTCGACTCGCGCAGCCTCCGCAAGGCGGGCGGCAGGACGCTGCAAATGGAGGTCGGCACGGCCCCGATGTGCAGGCTCGTCACGCGCGGACTGGGCACGAAGTCGCCCAGCAGCGCTTGCCAGCTCTCGACGATGCTGCGCGCCTCGGCCACGAAGGCATGGCCCTCGGCGTTCAGGCTCGGCGGCCGATTGCCGCGGTCGAAGAGCGTCACGCCCAAGCGCGCTTCCAAGGCCTTGACCCGAAGGCTGACGGCCGACTGCGAGAGACCGACGGCCTCACCCGCCTCCGCGAAGGAGCCATGGTCGGCGATGGCAACGATCGTCTGCAGAGTCTTGAGGTCCAAATTCCTGCGTCCCGTGCCGAAAGGCCTGACCGAAGCATCCTACCGCCGCGGTCCGGCGCGCCGATAGCGAGCGTTGCGCGCAACCGAAAAGGCCAGCGCTCAGGGAGATTATCGGTTGAAATGTTCTTGTTTTGTTCATATCGTCTAGGCGTGCAGTACAGCTTGCCACTCCTAGCCATGTCGCCCATCGCCGAGATAAATGACCGACTCCTCCCGAGCTACGGGCCCCTGCCTACCTGGCGGCGCCTCGACCCGGTCAGTCAGCTCATCCTCGCGGTGCTCGGTGAGAAGACGCGAAACGAGGTCTCGATGCGAGTCTTCGAGGATTTGGCTTTGCGCTTCCATCCCTGGCAGCGCTTGCTCGCCGTGCGGCCGGCCGAAATCAGGCCGCTCATCGAGCCCGTGACCTTTGCCGAGAAGAAGGCCGTGTGGATCCCGAAGGCATTGCGCGCCATTCACGCCTATCGCGGCGTGTTGGAGCTCGACTTCCTGCGGACCTGGCCGGTCGAGTCCGCCCGCGCGTGGCTGGAGCGATTGCCCGGAGTCGGTCCGAAGGTCAGCGCAGCGATCGTCAACTTCAGTCGCCTGCGCATGCGCGCCCTGGTCGTCGATAGCCATCATCTGCGCGTCGCCAAGAGGCTCGGGCTGGTCTCTGCCAAGGCGAGCCTGGCAAAGGCTGCCGGCCTCCTGATGGGACAGATGCCCGATGGCTGGGACGCCGGCGACCTCGACGACCACCACACCCTGATGAAATGGCACGGCCAGCGCGTGTGCCGCGACCGCAGCCCCGACTGCCGGTGCTGCCCGCTCCGAGACCTCTGCCCCAGCGGAGGCGGTGAGGCCGACAGCTTGCGGCGCTGACCGTCAGGTCGCGACCGGGCCTTATCGCCGCGGCTGACCGACGCCTCTGGCCATGACGGCCGCCTGGACCCGGTTCTCGGCCCCGAGCGCCTTCAGGAGCATGAACACCTGGAGCTTCACCGTGTTCGCCGAAATGCCGAGCCGCATTGCGATCTCCTTGTTGGTCTTGCCCTCGACCAGAAGATCCAGAGTTTGCCGGGCACGTGGCGACAGGCTCTCGATGCGGTCGGCCACCGGGACCTGCGGTCGCGGCGCCTCCGGCATCGCCTCGGGCTTGGGCAAGACCTTATGGGGAATCCAGATCAAGCCATCGAGGACGCGAGACAGGATGGCCGCGATCTCGGCGCCGGGCATGCGCTTGGGGATGTAGCCCGACGCGCCGATCTCGATGGCCTTCAAGATCTCCCGGGGATCGAGGATCTGCGAAAGCACGACCACGGGGCTATGCTCGACCAGTCCCAGAAGCCATTCCAATCCCGCCAAGCGCTCGCACTCGGGGGTCGCGAGGTCGAGGAGAACGAGATCGAGCGCCTGTTCTTCCTCTAGGATGCTGGCGGCTTCTCGAAGGGATGTCGCCTCGAGCAGAACCGTTTCGTCGTCGAGGCCCTCCAGCCATGGGCGAAGACCGGTCCGATAGACCGAGTCCGAATCGATATGAAGGGCTTTCGTCTTCACCGAAGCGCCCTCCTTCTTTTGGCATTGCAGGAGCCTTTTCTTCTTCTTGCGACGTTAGCCCCGCAATAGCGTTTGGTGCCGTGCTCTCCCTGCTGAAACTGCCTAAGTTCTGCGGCCTCCGACAGGCCCATCTAGCCGAGCTCGCCGGGCGTCCGGCCGCTAACACCGTCTATCTGTCGAGCGCCTTCCGCGCCGAGAGCCGAGCTCGATCGGCGGTGCAGCACTCTCGGCTCGAACCGGGACTTATGCCAGGTCTCCGCGAAAGTGACGCTCACCTCGATAAGCTCCTCGCCGAGAGCGCATTGCCCCCGCGCCCAGCCCACGGCCGATGCCAGACAGGATTCCAATTCGCTGGCTGCCTGGCAAATACGTCTTTCGTGGCCATCGGCGGAACGGACCACCGCCCTAATTCTCGGCAATTCGCTATCCAGATCCAAGATTCCTATGGTTAAAACACCGCTGCTCCCTAATTAGTGCCTTTCGACAATATTTGCGAGTCGTCCAGATGGCATAATCAATACTACTTAAAATCAACCCGAATTCCACGCCCTATGTACTCCTGAATTATCGAAGATCGGGACCGGCCTTGGGCAGCAATAGTCATTTTTCGACCGGGAACGCGAATGCTTCGCACATCAAGGATTTGCGAATACACATAAAATTTTTATGGGTATTTTTAGAGAAACGAAGATGAGCATAATGACAAATTACTGGAGCGAGGGGAAGTGGATTCTAGTCTTTAACAGAGAAACAATTTATAGTTGATCGAATTTACACAATTTTCTCGGCATATCACAGGGCCCAATGGTTTTCTCTGGCGGGAAAGGGACTCACCGGCAAAATGCGGAGGCTGCCTTCCCTTCGATAGGCTGCGGGATGCACACTTCAGGTTGATGGGCGAGCGAGCCGGAATTGTGCGGTTCCGAGAGAAGCCTGAAGGCTTGTTTGGTTTCTTTGGTCCGCTTTGCGGACGCCTCCCACTCTTGCGGCCCTCAGCCGCAGGAACACAGGTCGTGGTGTGGGGCTGACGACGCTCTGGGCGTCACGAAAGCAAACAGTGTGAATTGGAAAGCCTGGACATGAGGGGATCAGGCTCGCATGCGCGCGTTGCCGGGATCGTAGATCGGCTCCGTGACCACGGTTGCCGGGTAGCGCTCGCCGAGGATGCCGATCTCCAGCGCCGTGCCAGTTGCCGATTGCGCCGCAGCGACGAAACCGAGGGCGATGTTGCGCTCGACCCGGTGGCCGTAGCCGCCGGAGGTCACGGTCCCGACCAGCTCGCCGTTGCTGTAGATCGGGTCGCCGGCGTGCGACGGGGCGATGTCGCAGTCGACCAGCATCGGCACGAAGCGCGACCGCAAGCCCTGCTGCTTCTGGATCAACAGGGCCTCACGCCCGACGAAGCTCTCCTTGTCGAGCTGCACGAAGCGCTCGAGCGATGACTCCAAGACGGAGTAGTCGGTCACGAGATCGGCCTTCCAATGCCGATAGCATTTCTCCAGGCGCATCGATTCCGTCGCGTAGAGGCCGAAATGGCGCAGGCCGAATTCGGCGCCGGCTTCGACCAGGCGCTCGTAAACCAGATAGAGCTGCTCGTTGGGCACGTGCAGCTCCCAGGCCAGCTCGCCCGAGAAACTGACCCGCATGGCCAGAACGCGCGCGTGAGCGATGAAGACCTCCTGCGCGGTAAGCCAGGGAAAGCTCGCATTCGACCAGTCGCTGTGCGGCGAGACCTGCGCCAGCAGGGCGCGCGCCTCGGGTCCAGCCAACACCAAGATCGTGTGCGAGGCCGTCAGGTTCCGCAGGGCGACGCCGCTTTCCGGCAGGCGCTCGCTCAGCCACTGCCAGTCGTGGAACTCCGCCGCGGCCGCCGCACCGTACCAGAATCGCTGGTCGCCGAGCCGCGCGAGCGTCGCCTCGCCCAGCACATGGCCCTGGTCGGTCAGGAAATAGGCCAAGCCGACGCGCCCGACCGTTGCGGGAACCCGACCGCAGACAAGGCTGTCCAGCCAGTCCGCCGCCTGCGGCCCGGCGATCTCGAAGCGGGTGAAGCCCGAGACCTCCATCAAGCCGACCCGCTCCTGCACGGCCTTGACCTCCAGCGCCACCACCTCCTCCGTGGGCGTGAAGCGGAAGCTGTGGCGGTCGA
>JAKSDN010000948.1 GCA_022360075.1 Kiloniellales bacterium
TCGCTCGAGCTCAACGCCATCGCCATGGACATGACCTCGATCCTTTGCCGCGCTTCCGATCACACCAAGAGCGCCAAGCGATACGACAAGGGCGACAAGGAGGTCTTCTTCAATCTCCTGCTCGACCACCTGAAGCAGGCCCAGCCGGCCGAGGTCGTCTCGGCCCTGCGCGAGCGCGGCGCCGAGGATCTGCCCGCCAACTACCAGCGCAAGTTCGACAAGCTGATCGAGGATTCCAAGGACGTCGATTCCAGCGAGGCCTTGGCCAAGTCCCTGCACAGCCTGCCGATCGGCCGGCTCTACGAGCGGCTGCGCGGCCTCGCCGGCGCCGGGCCCGATCGCGGCTGAAGCGGGCGCGGCGCGCGCGACCGTCCGGGTCGGCAGGGGCCGAGGCCACAAGTCATGATCGACTTCATCGACGCCGAACGGGTCCATCGGCTGCTCGACTTCCCTTATCTGGTCGAGGGCCTGCGCAAACTTCATGCCGCGCCGCCGCCGGATGTCGAGCGGCTGCTCATGTCGCAACTGGGTGGCGGCGAGGAAGCGGACCACTTCCTCATCTGGCCGGCCTGGCAGCCCGGCGAGGCGCTCGGCGTCAAGCTCATGACGGTCTTTCCGGAGAACCTGGAGGGCGCGAGTGGATTGCCCTCGATCCAAGGTCTCTACCTGCTGTTCGACGGGCGCGACGGGCGGCCGCTCGCCTGTATCGAGGGCGCGGCGCTCACCTACCGTAAGACTGCGGCCGACTCGGCCTTGGGCGCCGCGTTTCTGGCGCGCGAGGATGCCGAGGTCCTGCTCATGGTCGGGGCCGGTGCCGTCGCGCCTTACCTGGTCATGGCCCACCGCGCCGTGCGGCCCTCGATCCGGCGGGTGCTGGTCTGGAACCGCACAGCGGGTCGGGCTGAGGCGTTGGCAGAGCGCCTCGGTGGCGAGCGGGTCGATGATCTGGCGCAAGGCGTGCGGGCCGCCGATGTGGTCTGCTGCGCGACCGCATCGCAGAAGCCCTTGATCCGGGGAGACTGGCTCATGCCCGGCACGCACCTCGACCTCGTCGGCGGCTTCACGCCGGCGATGCGCGAGGCCGACGACACGGCGGCCCGACGGGCGCGGGTCCATGTCGACTCGCGCTGGTTCACGATCGAGGACTGCGGCGACATCGCCGGACCGATCGCCTCGGGCGCGATCGCCGAGGCGGATGTGCTGGCCGATCTCTTCGAGCTGGCGCGGGGCGATCAGCCCGGACGGCGTGACGCCGCGGAGATCACGCTGTTCAAGAACGCCGGCGGTGCGCACCTCGACCTGATGACCGCCCGGTTGCTGATGCGGCGGCTCGAAGATCCGGACGCAAGCGCTTCCCAGGAGGCATGACCATGGCCGAGGCTTTCCCGCACCTCTTCACGCCGCTCGACTTGCGCCACGTCACGCTGAAGAACCGCATCGTCTTCGGCGCCCATACGGCGAACATGAGTGTCGAGGGCCTGCCGGCCGAGCGGCACCTGGGCTACTACCGCGAGCGCGCCCTGGGCGGCGCCGCCATGATCGTGGTCGAGCCGGTGCCCGCGCACCGCACGGCGGTGCTGACGCGCGGCAACTTCCGGCCTGAGGACGATGCGGTCATCCCGCACTTCCGCCGCATCACCGAGGCCTGCCACGCCCACGGCACGGTGATGATCCAGCAGCTCTATCATGTCGGCCAGCATGGCGATGCGGCCAACTCGTTCGAGCCCAACTGGTCGCCCTCGGGCCTGCCCTCCTACCACGATGCCGACGGCAGCCATGCCATGACCGATGCCGAGATCGAGGAGGTGATCGAGGCCTTCGCCCAGGCCGCGCGGCGCGCCAAGGACGCCGGCTTCGACGGGGTCGAGCTCTTCGCCGCCTATCACGCCCTGATCGATCAGTTCTGGACGCCCTGGTCGAACCGCCGCGACGACCGCTGGGGCGGCAGCTTCGACAA
>JAKSDN010001260.1 GCA_022360075.1 Kiloniellales bacterium
CTTGGCCATTGCAGGTCTCAGCTTCGCGTCTCATGACGGGTTTTGGACTCGCAGCCTACCTCTAGTTGTACGGCCCTGAGAAGACCCAAAGATCTGTGGGTCTTTAGCTTACAGTGCAGCTCGATTTGAGAATGCCCGAAGCATCGCTGCTCGGGCAAGTCGCAGCATGAACGAGGTGCGGTAACGGACATGGCTTCTGGTGATAACACCAACCTTAACGTGAACATCGAATTCGATTTGCGGCCGTTCCAACGGTCCTTGGCGGTGATCGAATCCACGACCAAAAAGTCGGCTGCCAAAAATTGAGAGAGAGTTCAAAGTCCTGGTCATCCATGCTCAGTCGTATGCGAATTAGGACGAATCGCAAAGACAAACACTCGACAAACGTAGATAAAAGAACTCAATCCGACGACAAGGCTTTTTTTAAATCCGTCAATTCTGTCTGAACCTTGTAGACAGCATCGTTGTTCTCGCGAATATACTGGCCCAATCGAACAATATCTTCCCTGACAACAACCATATAGGCGATGACAATACAGGCAATGATCAAGGGGCCCCAGATTGGATGTCTCATCATGTTCGGGATATGCCCGCATGAGGGACAGCTCACTGCGCGGGTGCTCATCTTGTGACCGCAGGCTCGGCAGTTCTCCAAATACGGTCCAGCCATCTCGCCTCCCCAGCTCTATCCGGCCTTGTTTGAGGCTCGTGACCGGCCAATCACGCCGGACACCACCTCTGGTCCACCAAAAGTACAAAAAGTGAACATTTAGGTCAAGAACTAGTCACGAAAGTCCTTTCTCCAAGGCCGATTTTGAGAACCGGGCACCGAGCCTCAGTCAGCAACGAACGTAAGGTAACGACTTCATGGCCAACGACCAAGACAGCTTGAACATCAGCCTGGATGTCGATGTCTCAGGTCTCAGCAAAGCGAGTCGGCAATTGGACCGCTTCGCCAGAGATTTGGGCAGGGAGTTCGATGCTGCGAAAGGGTCGGTCGAAAGACTCGATAAAGAGCTTGCCGACCTCAAAGATCAAATCGACTCTACAGAAATAGAACTGTTTCTCCGGGGGGTGCCGCCTCGTCTGGTCCCTCGATCGATCGAGAAGGCCCGAGAGGGAGTGAGGAGCGGCAGGCTGCCGTTCGTCTTAGACCGGTCGAGGGCTTTTCTCGAATTTCTCAAACTCAGAGACATCGAGAACCCACCCGAAAAAACGATGCTCGAACGTCAACTCGATACGAGCGCAGCCGGTGCTGCCGTGGGAGGGGCAGCCGAGCGTATTTTTCGGGGCCCAAAGGCGACCGTTCCGCGAGGAGGAATGGGTATCGGCGGACTCATAGGATTCATCTTGCCCGAGCTCCTTGAATCGAGGGATCCCACGAAGGTCAAAGGTCTAGAGTCTCTGATCAGAGAACTTGAGGGCCTCCAAGAGACTCGAAGCGAACTGCTCGCAAAGGTCGTCACGATTATAGCACAGGGTGCATCCTCGCCCGAGCTTCTTGCCGCCAACCTCAGGCCCACCGCGTTCCGGCTCGAAAATGTGAATCTTCGGATAGCAGAGATCCTTGATACATTAGATAGGTCTTTCTCCGATCAGGCTTTGGAGCTGCGCAAGCAATTACTGGAGAAGACCCGGTCTCTGAGGGAGGGGAGGAGTGGACCTGATCCCGGGGGCCCGTCAGGTCCGGGAGTCGATCCTCCACCCGTCTCTCCGGAGGAACTACAAGACCTCAATAGATCGTTAGATCAAGCGAACGAGAAGTCTCGGGTAACCCGGCGTCAACTAGCATCGCTGACTGACTCTGCGACCGATGCGGTAGAGCCAACGCTCGAACTTGGTGCCGCTTTCGAAGATATGTCGGTCGCAGCCGAGGCCGCCGGCAAACCTGCCGCCCAAGCCCTGTCCGGCATCGCGCGGGCAAGTGGCACGGCCCAGGCGGGCGTGGTCGGTTTGCAGCAACAGTTGCCGGCGTTGCGCCGGGAAAGCGTCGTGTTGGCCGCGACCGGCGAGAAGGCGCTGGACCGCCTGCTCGGCGGCTTGCGCGCGGTGGCGATTGAAGGAGCTGGGGTGTCCGAGACGCTCGAGGGCGTTCAGGCTGACCTGCGGGGCCTGGTCTTCGACGAGGTGCTATCGCCGCTGATCAAGGAGGAACTGGGCGAGCTGGGCGAGACCGGTTCGGCGGCGCTGGACATCGTGCTCCAGGGCCTGCGCGATCTGACGGTGGAGGGCCAGGGGCTCGAAGGCGTGCTCGCGGGCATCTCGGCGAAGCTGCAGGAACTGGCGTTCGACGAGGTGCTGCTGCCGTTCCTGAAGCAGGGGCTGGGCGAACTGTTCGGCCTGGGCGCGGGCGTGGCCGGGACGTCGCCGCGGCCCTCGCTGGCGATCGGCGGCGGCCTTTTGGGCGTCGGCGCAGGTGGCAGCACGCCGGGCGGCGGCCCGCTTGCCGGCACGGGCTTCAGCGTGGGCGATCCGAGCACGACGGGCGCGTTCAGCCCGATGCTGCTGCAGAACTCGGCGGCCGGTCTGGCGACGGCATTCGACACGGTTGGGCTGTCGGCGCTGGGCGCGGGCACGGGGCTGGACGTGACGAACTTCGCGGGCCAGGGCGCCGGCGGCACCCTGGCCAACGAGCTGACCGGCTCGGTGCTCGAAACCGCCCTCGCCACCGGCAGCCAGACCGCGGCCTCGGGCACGCTGACCGCGGCCCTGGCCAGCCTTACGGCCTCGGCGGAGGCGGCCGCCCTTGCGCTGCGGAACGTGGCCGCCTCGGGCGGCGGGGGCGGTGGCGGCTCCGGCGGGATCGGCGGTTTCCTCGGCTCGCTGTTCGGCGGCGGAGGCGGCGGCGGCGGCTTCAACCCCGGCGTTGGGCCAGGCGGGAAGGGATTCCTGCATTTCGGCGGGCCGAGAGCCGGCGGTGGCGGCATCTTTCCGGGTAGCGCCTTCCTAGTCGGCGAGCGCGGACCGGAGCTGATCGTGCCTAGGGTGCCGAGTACCGTGTTCTCGGCCGGGCGGACCCGTCAGATGCTTGGCGGAGCGGGCGGATCGGCGCCGCCGGTCAGTCTCACCCAGAACATCACGGTCATGGGGCGCCTGACCGCCGCGGAGCGCGCGGACATCCGCCGCGAAATCGCGGTCATGTCCGAGGTGCCGGTCCAGCGGCTTCGCAAAGACATGCGCGACGGCGGGCCGAGCGTGGATCTGTTCCGGGGCAGGTGACATTTGGGGAGAACGACCATGGTTGACGAGCGCACGATCGCTGTTGTGGAGATGGCGATCGCAAGTGCGGCGAGCATCGGAGTTATCACTCTAATTCTCAGTCGAAACGGGCTGCTTGACCGCAAAGCGATAGAAGGGCTTTTCGAGGAGCAGGCGGCATATCACTCGGATGATCTGGCGAGCGTGGTCTACAAGACGATCGCCAAGGCGCTTGCGGACGAAGCATCTGGGGACCAACCGAAGCGGGGCGATTGGCTTCGCGCGATCATCGAGGGCGGCCGGTCCGAGACGCCGGACGAGGATTGACCGATGGCCATCCTCACCATCCCCAGCGGTCCGGCCTTCACCGAGACCCGCTTCGGCCTGACCAGCAATACGCAGGCCGCGCTGATCAGCCCCATCAATCGGACCGCGCAGCTTCTGGAGCTGCCGGGCGCGCGCTGGAAGGCGGCCTACGAGTTGCCGAGCATGAGCCGGAACGAAGCGGTCGCCTGGCAGGCCTTCCTGGTGCAGTTGCGCGGCCGGGCCGGCGAGTTCTACGGCTATGACCCGGACGCCCGGACCGCGCGCGGCACGGCCAAGGACAAGACCTTCGGGACACTCAAGATCTCGACGGATCCGCCCGGACAGACCGGCGCGGCGCTGGTCGCGGTCGGAGCCGGCGCCAGCGAAACCGGCGTGTTCCTCAAGGGCGACTACCTGGCCTATGACGTCGGGGCCGGCCGGCAGCTCCATATGGTGACGAGCGACGTGAACGCCGACGGCACGGGCGGCATGACGATCCCGATCGAGCCGCCGATCCGCACGCCGCCCGCCGGCAACGAGAACCTGATCACGACGGACGCCTCCTGCGTGATGCACCTGGTCGACGACGAGATCGGCTGGGACGCGAACCGGATCTCGCGCTACGGCATGCGCTTCGAGGCGATCGAGGTCTTCGCCTGATGACGACATCGCCCGGCTACGACGTCACCGCCGCGAACGTCGCGGCGGCGGCGGCGCGCGTGGTCCGCCCGGTGCTCCTGGTGGACCTCGATTTCGCGAGCAACCCGCTGCGCGCGACCGATGCACCCTTCGACATCACCGTCGGCGGCATCCCCTATCTCGGGCTCGGCCATCTCGGCGGCATCGGCCCGGTGCGCGAGAGCAGCGATATCCAGACCTACAACCTCACGCTCACGCTCAACGGCGTGTCCACGGCGATCGTGGCCGTCGCCCTGGGCGAAGCCTATCAGGGGCGCAGCGCCGTGGTCTCGCTGCTGTTCCTGGACGAGAGCCACCGGCCCGTGGACGAGGCCATGGTGCTGTTCCGCGGCCGCATGGACGTGATGCGGATCACCACCGGCGAAACGGCCTCGATCGAGCTCGATTGTGAGAGCCGGCTCGCCGACTGGGACCGGCCGCGCATCCGCCGCTTCAACAACGCCGACCAGCAGCAGCGCTTCCCGAGCGACCGGGGCTTCGAGTTCGTGCCGCAGATGGTCGAGAAGGAGATCGTCTGGCCGACGGCGAGCTTTTTCGACGTTCCCCGATGAAGCGATTTACCGACTGGCCCACGCGCCTCGACCGCTTCGTCCGGGCGGCGCGGGGTAAGCGCTTTCGGCGCGGGCGCGACGACTGCGCGCTCTTCGCCTGCGGGGCGATCGCGGCCATGACCGGCGAGGATCCCGGCGCCTGGTTCCGCGGGCGCTATCGCAGCGCCTTCGCGGCGCGGCACGCGCTCAGGCTCTTCGCCGGCGGTGGCCTCGCCGAGACGGTCGAGAAGTTGGCCGAACGCCACCAAGCCACTGAGGTCGCGCCGCTCCAAGCCCGGCGCGGCGACCTCGTGCTCGCACAGGGCTTCGAGGGCATCGACGCGCTGGGGATCTGCGTCGGCCGGGCGGCGGCCTTCATGATGCCGCGCGGTTTGACTTTCGTGCCGATGGATCGGGTCTTACGCGCCTGGAGGATCTAAGTGGGCGAAATCGCTTCCCTCATCCCGGCGGCACTCGCGGTCGCTGCGTTCATTCCGGGGCCGCAGCAGCCCTTCATCGCCGCCGCGGCCGCCCTGTCCGGCATCGCGCTCTCGTTCCTGGGCCCGAAGCCCAAGCGCGGCAAGGTCAGGCTGCCGGACCTGCCCTCGACGGCGCAGGACCGCGTGCAGCTCGTGCGCTCGCCAGTCGAGTCGCACAAGATCGTCTACGGCACGGCCGAGGTCGGCGGCCCCCTGGTCTTCGTCCACACGCACGGCTCGAGCCAGGAGTTCCTGAAGCTGGCGCAGGCCTACACCGGCCACGAGATCACCCAGTTCCTCGAGTTCCGGGTCAACGACGTCGTGCTGAACGCGGCGAGCGACTTCAACGCCGATCTGACGGTGAGCTTTCCCAATACCGGCACGGCGACGACGTCGAAGTTCGCGAACCACCTCAGCGCCAGCATCCATCTCGGCGCCGACGACCAGATCGCCAATGGCATCCTGACCGGCCTGCCCGGCGCGGGCTGGACGGGCGAGCACCGGCTGCTCGGCGTGGCCTACGCGATGTTCGGGCTGATCTACAACCGCGACATCTACACCAACGGCATCCCGAACCTCAGCGCGGTCGTGAAGGGCCGCAAGGTCTGGGACCCGAGGGACGCGGGCCAGGACCCGGACAACCCGGCGACGCACCTCTTCTCCAACAACTGGGCGCTCTGCGTACTCGACTATCTGCGCGCCGACTTCGGGCTCGCCGCCGGCCTCGACGAGATCGACCTGCCGAGCTTCATCACGGCGGCGAATATCTCCGACGAGGCGGTGGCCACCGGCGGCACCCCGGCGAGCCAGGCGCGCTACAGCTGCGACGGCGTGATCGATCTCGAGGACAACCCGCGCGACATCATGCAGGACCTGCTCTCGGCCGGCGCGGGCTCGCTCAGCTACAGCCAGGGCAAGTACCACCTCTTCGCCGGCGCCTACGTGACGCCGGTGCATGCCCTCACGGTCGACGACCTGGCCGGCGAGATCCAGATCCAGACCCGGGTCGAGCGGCGCGAGCTGTTCAACGCGGTGCGCGGCACCTTCGTCGACCCGGCGCAGTTCTATCAGCCGACCGACTTTCCGCCGCGCGAGAACGCGACCTTCGAGGCCGAGGACGGCGGCCAGCAGATCTTCCGCGACATCGAGCTGCCTTTCACCCAGGATTCGATCCGGGCCCAGCGCATCGCCGAGATTCTGC
>JAKSDN010001361.1 GCA_022360075.1 Kiloniellales bacterium
CCGCAGCGGCTCCAGCTCGGCGTGGGACAGCAGGGGCTCGAGCCCGGGCTGCCCGATCAGCAGCACCTGCAGGAGGGTCCGGCCCTGCCACTGCAACACGGCGAGCCAGCAAAGGGCGCGGAAGCAGTCCTCGCGCAGGTCTTGAGCGTCGTCGATGACGAGCAGGAGCCGCTTGCCGAGCTGGGCCTGATCGATCAGGAAGCGCGCGATCCGCTGGCGTATGTCCGCATCGCTGAGGGGCAGTCCGAAGACGACGCCGACTTCCTGCAACAAATCGTCGGTCTTCAGCCGTGCGCCGTCGATACGGCCAACGATCAGATCGTTCCGCTCAATCTGGCCCAGGAGATGCGCGACGAGGCTCGTCTTGCCGGCGCCGGGCTCGCCCGTGACGACCAAGCAGCCACGGCCTTCGTGCAAAGCGGGCTCCAGCGCTGCCATGGCGCTGAGCGGCGCGCGTCCCCGGAAGAAAAAGCGCGGGTCGGGATAGGGCTCGAACGGACTCTCTTGAGTCCCCGTTGAGCCGGGATCCGGTACGGCGATTTCGAGATCTTCAGGCGCTTCTTGTCGCATCTCGCGCTGTCGATGGACTTGTGGCCCGCCCCTTTTCGGGCGAATCGGCGAAATGCCAAGCTTCACGCCGCTCGGCGATAGCCGACACTAGCCTGTTCTGAGGATCGGGGGAAGACCGTCAGGGCGCATCGGCGCCTCATGGCGTCGTCCCGTCATCGCGACGGCCGAAGGCCATCGTGATGCTGATGCGCCGCGAGGCGTAGTCGTCGCGGAAGCGGTACTGGTCCGAGCGGTGCAGCGTATTGGAGCGGAACAAAACCCCGCTGTTGCAGCGATGGGGGTAGCGCGCCACCGGGGCGCCCGCGGCGGCGTGCAGGGGCTCGACGATCGCCAGACGCTCCATCCGCGAGCCGGTGTTGAAGTAGGCGCCGGGGGCCATCGCATCCCAGAACGTCATGCCGCCGCCCTCGGGATCGAGATTCGCCTCGTCGGGCGTGATCCAGAAGTTGAGGCTTAGCGCGCCGTCGTCGGCGTGGACGTCGAGCCCGGACGAGGGGTTCTCGCCGCCCGTCAGCGGCGGATAGTACTTGTAGGCCCAGACCGTGGCGAAGGGGTGCTCGCCGAGGAGGCCGGGCAGAGCTTGCCGCAGCTCCGTTGCGATCTGCAGCACCAGCGGACAGCAGAAGCCGTTGATCAGGCTGCTGCCGATCTCGTGCGTGTGCTCGAGCTGCCACCAGATGGTCGAATCGCGGCAGAAGGCCTGGAGCGCCGCCAGCGCTGGTTCGGTGAGCAGACCATCGATCCGAGCCATGCCGGGCTTGGCCTCGGCGAACGCCCGCTCGATGGCGGCTGCGTCGAGGGACGGGTTGACGGCGCCCCCGCCGACGGCCGGCGTCGCTCTGAAATGGAGCAGGCGTGAGTCCACCGGCGCGATGCGGGCGGCCAGATCGGCCGGCAGGGTCGCGAGGTGGTTGCTGTCATCGTCCGTCCAGCCGGCCAGAGCCTCGCGGCAGGCGTCTCTGGGGTCTTGGAAGCTCAGCGGCAGGTCGCCTCGGGCCATCAAGTCGGTGAGCTGCTCCTCGGTGTGCCGCAGCTTGGTCGCGGAGGTCTTGATCCCGCTGCCTGCCGCCATCGACGGCGGCGCGCTCCCTCCGGCGATCGACCGCAAGGGTTCCAGGAGCGTGCGGCTGGCGGTCTCGTAGTCGCCGCGCTCGGCATGGGCCTTGGCCAGGCGCCGGAAGCCCCGGCGATAGCGCTCGTCGCGGCCGGCGGCAAAGGCCCGGTCGTAGTGCGTTCGCGCCGTCTCCAGATCCCCGCGTTTGAGGCTCAGGTCGCCGAGCAGCGCCTGGATCTCGGGTGCCTCCGGCCGCAAGGCGGCGGCTCGCGTCTGCGCTTCGTAGGCCTCGTGGAGCCGGCCGAGGGCTTCCAGGGCGAGCCCCAGCTTGACCTGTGCCTCGATCACGTTGGGGGCGAGAGCGAGGCATTGCCGGTAGGCGGCGACCGCCGGCTCGTGTCGCTGCAGAGCGTCGAGCGCGCTGCCCATGTTGTAGTAGGCCTCGGCGTAGCGGGGCTCCAGGGCGATCGCGCGCTCGTAGTGCGCCAGACTTTCCAAGGTCTGTCCCAAGTCCTTGAGCGCGTTGCCCAGGTTGTTGTGTGCCTTGGCGTAGTCCGGGTTGGCGGCGAGCGCGCGCCGGTAGAGGGCCACCGCCGCCTCGTGCTGACCCCGGTCGCCGAGCACGAGGCCGAGCGCGTTCAGCACGGCGGGTGCCTCGCGCGTGACCGTGGCGGCGCGCCGCAGCGAGGTCTCGGCCCG
>JAKSDN010000421.1 GCA_022360075.1 Kiloniellales bacterium
CATCGTCTGCATTGGCCTTGGTCGCGCGGCCCAACGCGAGGGCGCGTTTTTTGCTTACCGAGGCGTCATGCCCGATCGCCACGCTCCCCGCCCGGTCTTTCGCCCCTTTGTGGATGGCGATCGAAGGCTTATTCGAACCCGCACCTAGCACTACGGCGCCGGGGTCGGAAACCGTGGGGGGAGCGGCCGCGACGCCCGAACCGATCGCAACGCTTCCCGCCTGGTCTTTCGCCCCTTTGTGGATGGCGATCGAGGGCTTGTTCGAACCCGCACCTAGCACCATGGCGCCGGGGTTGGAGACCGTGAGCGGGTTAGACGTGTCCACTCCCGAACCGATTACTACGGCATCGTCTGCATTGGCCTTGGTCGCGCGGCCCAACGCGAGGGCGCGTTTTTTGCTTACCGAGGCGTCATGCCCGATCGCCACGCTCCCCGCCCGGTCTTTCGCCCCTTTGTGGATGACGATCGAAGGCTTGTTCGATCCCGCACCTAGCATCACGGCGCCGCGGTCGGAAACGGTGAGGGGAGCGGCCGCGACGCCCGAACCGGTTACTGCCGCAATGCCCGAACCGATTACTACGGCATCGTCCGCATCGGCCTTGGTCGCGGGGCCCAACGCGAGGGCGCGTTTTTTGCTTACCGAGGCGTCATGCCCGATCGCCACGCTCCCCGCCCGGTTGTTCGCCCCTTTGTGGATGACGATCGAGGCCTTGTTGGAGCCGGACCCCAAGACCACCGCATCTGCCTTACCCGCCAACTTCTGACCTGCACCCGCACCCGAGCCGATTACGATATCGTTGTCAGCAGAATCCCCAAGATATCGGCCGAGCTGCCTCGCCCACCCTCGATTCGTGGCGGCCTGCCAACCGGTGCCTTCCGATCTCCAGGCAAGGGCCTTTTTGATGATCCCGATGTCGTACGCATTCCCCGCGATCCCCGTGTTAGTGATGATAGAATCGATGTCGTGAAAAGCCAGGCGCCACGTCTCGACCCAATCAATCTCTACGCCGGCAAATCCTTGTCCGGCGATGAGTCCATTAATCACCGTTCGCAGCGCCGCGGTCGGGGCACCGTACCTATCCCACTTCAGAGGTGTCTTACCGGTCGTCGCCGCCGTAAGAATGAAACCCTCGCCCGCGACGCGGATCAGCGGGCTGATCCTGCTTTCGTATAGTTCTTTCGCCGCCGATTCCGCGTCGCATCCCACTTTGCCCTGGGCGTCGACGCTTAAACCGCAACCTGCCAATCCGCTAAGGTACAAGTCGCCGTCGATATTCACCGACCCTTCGAACTCAGCACTGATTCCTTCCTTGAGAACGCTGGTCACCTCCAAGCCCTCGGTCTCTGCACCTAGGATTGTCTTGACGGTGTTGCCTGTGGACGGGACGCGCAAAGCGATGTGGTTTATCGTTTCGCTGTTTAAGCGGTCGATCGTCGCCCCTTTCACCTTCTTCGCCGACATCTTGGGGGCGCCTTCCTGACGGGACAGCATGATCAGCTCGAGCCTGCCTTGGCTGCCGGCAACGTAGACCAGGTTGCTGCTTTCCACTGCGACGTCGTGAACCTCGTAATCCGCATGGTACGCCGCAATTGGCTCGAATGCCGTTCCGGAGAAATAGACGACCTCTAGGCCGCCGCCGGTGCCGTTGTCGGATTGAAGGGCAAGATAGGCTTTGCCGTCCTGGATTCGAAAGTTGTGGATGACGGATTCTTTGGGCCTATAGGAAGCCGTTTCGACAGGATTCGCAGGGTCGCTCAGATCCACGACACGCAGGCCTTCGCGTCCGTAGTTCAAGTATCCCGTGACGGTCCGAGTCGCGATGCCCTGGTCGCCGCTTTGGAAATACTCGTCGATCACAAAACTCAATAGTGTCGCGGACGTCCTTTGGAATTCGCCAACCTGGCCCTGAACCTCGGGCACACCTTCGACGTCGAGAATGCGAAGGCTGCCACCGCTGGCGACATAGATGTACCGGCCGTTCCTGTGGATCGGTCCTGTCGCACCTGCCCCCGCAACTCGGGGCGTAGAGCGTGCTGTCACGCTATATGGATTGCCTATATCAACGATATGCACGTGCTCTCCACACGCGACATAGGCGGTTGTACCGTTGACATGGACGCCGTTCACGCTCACGACACCCACCGGCTTGTAGCGGTGCACGACAGTGATGTGATTCGGGTCACTCACATTGGCGATGATGAGACCGCCGGTGCCATAGGCTATAAACACCAAATCGTCGACAACCTGAAAACCGTGAAGCAGTGCGCCCGCGCTCGTATCCTTGTAGTGGCCTAGTGACTCGATTGTGTACTTCGTCGAATCCGTTAGAAGCAACGTCCCCTCATGAATATGTACTGCACTCTTGGGTGAATGTGTTCCGATTCCGACGGAGCCCTCTTTGAAGTAGACATCGGTGCCCGATTTGTGCCAAGGGTGTCTTAAGCTCCCTCTTTCCTTCCAGGCACCACTTTCCTTGATATAATACTTTTCCAAAACGTTATCGAAGTAGTAATCGCCATTGGTACCGAGTGTGTTACCAGGTACGTTAGGTCCTACCCAGATCTTGTTGGCGGATGTGCTCATGGTTTTTACCCTCTCTTGGCAGGTGTTTCGGTCGGCAAAATGAAAGGCTACGTTTAATCACTTGCTCTTTTTGGGAGCCGCATACGCCATCTGCCGGGCCTGCGTCATATCCGGCGCGATTGAAATTCGTATCGGATAGTTTGGGTTGGGCGGGAGGTGTCGGTGGGATAGCTTGTGGGGTGTCAATAGCGGGATCAGTTTGGAAACCACCTACATCTATGCCGGCCAGTTCAAGTTGGTTCCTTAGGCATTGCCGGTACGCTGCGATGCCTCTGAACTTGGGGGCTCCGCAGTTCATCTCCACTATATTCTTGTCCTTATAAGACAGCCCGGACAGGTCTGGTTCTTGGACTGTTGTCTGAGCGTTCGTGGCGACGGAAGCCGGCAAGGCGATCGTCGCAATGGCCCGGACCGTGAGGCATCGATTTGCGATTGAAAGCGCCATTTCATCACGAGACTCGAAGAACTAGACTGTCCAGAGATCCATCGCTCTCGGGAAGGCTACCACATGCAGCTCTTACTTACGTGTTTCGGGTCCCAGTCTCGGACCGCGATGGATTGCCGGATCAAGCCCGGCAATGACAGAATAGGGGGTGCAAGAGAGGCGCACGCGGCCGTTCGGCCATCGTTCTGTCGCAGGCGTCAAGACCGCCGGAGATCGTCATGACCCTCGAGGCCCTCAGCGAAGACGACGTCCGCTTCTATCGCGATCACGGCTACCTCGTCGTCGAGAATCGTATCCCCGAGGCCGAGGTGGCAGCGCTGCGCGACGAGATCGCCCGCCTGATCGAGTCGGCGCGCGGCATGACGCAGTCGGACGATCGGCTGGACCTAGAGGACAGCCACCGGCCGGACGCGCCGCGGGTACGCCGCATCAAGCTGCCGCATACCCAATCGACGGTCGTCGACGCGCTGATGCGCTCGGACTGGATCCTGGCCCC
>JAKSDN010001195.1 GCA_022360075.1 Kiloniellales bacterium
GATGGAAGCCCATGGCTTGAGCACGTCCGATTTCGCCCTCGCCACCGAGCTGACCTCGACCGAGCAGGCCAAGGCGTTGTGCGACGGCAAGATCGACGCCATCGGCTACACGGTCGGCGTGCCGAACTCCGGCGTGGCCGTGGCCACCGACGGCTGCGACGCCGAAATCGTCAACCTGAACTCCTCCGTCGAGGAGGGCCTGGTCGAGAAGTTCCCTTACTATGCTTTCTCGACGATCCCGAAGGGCACGTACAAGACCTCAACGGCCGACGTCACGACCTTCGGCGTAAAGGCGACATTCGTGACCAGCGCCGATGTTTCCGATGATCTCGTCTATGAAGTGGTCCGGGCGGTTTTCGAGAACCTGGACGACTTCCGGAAGCTGCATCCGGCCTTTGCCAATCTGAAGCCGGAAGAAATGATCCAGGACGGCCTTACGGCGCCGCTGCATCCGGGCGCGGAAAAGTTCTACAAGGAACAAGGCTGGATGTAATCCGGCTACGACTATCGGTTCGGCGCCTCCCGTCTTCGGGAGGCGCCGAATTCGATTAACGGCGGAGGTTTTGGGAGACGGTTTCCGCCGCTGCAGGTCTCGAGGCTTTGGGGGGCGGCAATGGCCGAAACGGCGAACGCGGTGCCCGAAGTGGCGCCCGAGGACCTTCAGAAAGAACTGGAGGAGATCGAATACGCGGGGCGCAAGCTCTCGCCCCGCATGGTATGGGTGGTTGGAACCATCGCGACCCTGTGGTCGCTTTTCCAGCTCTGGATCGCCTCGCCGCTGCCGTTCTGGTTCGGTTTCGGCATCATCGTCGACGTTCCGGCGCGCGGGATTCACCTCGCTTTCGGTCTTCTGCTTTGCTACCTCATCTTCCCGTTTTCTCGGCGTACCGACACGTCGCGCGTCCCGCTATACGACATTGGTTTCGCTCTTCTGGGGTGCTTTTGTGCTGCTTACATCTGGCTCGCCTATGAGGGCCTGTCGCAACGTGCCGGGATCCTGCTCGAATTCGAGGACTTCCTCGGGCTGGGTTTCACTCTACCGTTCGAGCAAATCATCGGCGGCATCGGCATCCTGCTCCTGTTGGAGGCGACGCGGCGGGGCATCGGCATTCCGCTGGTGATCCTGGCGTCGTTTTTCCTCCTGTACTCCCTGTTCGGCCAGTTGATGCCGGATATCATCTCGCACCGTGGCATGTCGCTGACGCGCATGATCGGTTACCAGTGGTTCGGCGGCGAGGCGATCTTCGGTATCCCCATCGACGTGCCTGTCGACTTCGTGTTTCTGTTCGTACTTTTCGGGGCAATGCTCGACAAGGCCGGGGCCGGCCGATATTTCCTTGATTTAGCCTTCGCGGCCGTCGGGCAGTTCCGCGGCGGACCGGCCAAGGCCGCGATCCTGGCGTCGGGCATGACCGGCATGATCTCGGGTTCTTCCATCGCCAATACCGTGACGACCGGCACCTTCACCATCCCCGTCATGCGCAGCATCGGCATGCCGGCGGTGAAGGCCGGAGCGATCGAGGTGGCGGCCTCGGTCAACGGGCAGATCATGCCGCCAATCATGGGCGCTGCGGCCTTCGTGATGGCTGAGCTGCTTGGCATCACCTACTACGAGGTCATCGTCGCGGCCTTCATCCCGGCCTTCATTTCGTATCTGGCATTGCTCTATATCTCGCATCTGGAGGCGTTGAAGCTGGGCCTCACGGGCCTGCCGAAGAGCGAGATCCCACCCTTGCTCAAGACCTTCCTGGGCGGTGTCCATTTCCTGGTGCCGGTGGTCGTACTGATCTACCTGCTGATGGTCGAGAAATGGTCGCCGGAAAGCGCCGTCTTCTACTCCATCCTGATTTTGATGGGGATCATCGTCGTGCAGCATGTCTGGCATGCCATCCGTACAGGCGAGGAATCGGCCGCATCCGGAGCCTTCTCCGCGGTGAAGGAGATCGTCGACGGCCTGATCGGCGGCGCC
>JAKSDN010001395.1 GCA_022360075.1 Kiloniellales bacterium
CGCGCGCCCGGAGCCAGCCGCGGGCCCCGTGCCCTCCGCGAAGGGCCAGGCAGCTCTGAGTGACATCTTGGGGAGCATCGACGCGATGGCCCCCGGCAAGAGAGACGCCGGATAGCCTGGCCCGCCTCGCGCGATAGGCCGCGCCCAACGCCCTCGACTGGCTTTCGTCGCACGGCGCCTCGTCCATCTGATTTTTTTTGCTCTCGCAGTAGATTGTAGGTCGGGTTAGCGAAGCGTAACCCGCCGCATGAGGGCCAGCTCGCGCGCGATGACATCCGGCGCAATACGCTTACGCTCTTGCGCCCTACGCGCTACGGGCTGACCATCGCGGGCAGGCTATCTTCGTACGCGGTCCGACGATTGCTCTGAAGCATTCAATGAAGAGGCCGCCACGCATATTCAGGGAGGCCCCGATGAGCCTGCTGCAAAGCGACGCGCTGCAAGGCTTGGTCCAGCAAGTCAAAGCGCCCATTTCGCGCCAGTCGATCGACGAGAAGGTGGAGGTGTTCGAGCGCCGCCTCAACGGCAAGATCCTGCCCTTTCTCGGGCTGCACGGCATGCTGTTCGCGCTGATCTACCTGATCGTGAAAACTCCCGTCTTTGAACGTCTTTACGAGATCGGGCTGCTGCTGCCGGCCTTCGTGGTGGCGGTGACGGCGCTCTTCTGCGGCGCGATCACTGCCGCCTACCATCTTGGCGGGCGCGGACGCGATATCGCCGGCGGAGTCTCCGTGACCTTCTGCCTGGCCCTGGTCGCCGTGATGCTCTTACCGCTCGAAGGCCCGTTGGTTGCCGTGCAACTGGCCGGTGCCGTGGCGCTCGCCTTGGCGCTGCTGGGCCTCAATGGCGGGGCGCGGGTGGCGGATTACGAGTTCAACACTGTGTGGCTCTATCTGCCGCTGATCTTTCTGGTCGTCGGCTGGTTTTCGGGCGTGGCGCAGATGATCGCCGCCGTCGCGCTTTACGGTCCCGCCATCTACGTCAAGTTCAAGCTGCAGCCCGCCTCGAACAAGGTACCGTTGGGCATCAGCGTGCTCGTCTTCCTCAGCCTGATCGTCGAAGACAATGCCGAGCAGGAAGGCATGATCGCCGCGATGGTGGTCTTGGTGCTGGTTTTGTTCGTGATCTACAGCTTTCGCATGCGCCGCGTCACCGGCTCCAGCTACCGGCATTTCCTCGCCGACGCGATCATCATGGGGCTCTGGGCCCTGTTGGTGAAGCTGATGGACATGAACGACAGCAGCAGCACGATCGTCTGGGGCGTCGGCGCGGTCGCCTATCAGAGCATAACGCTGCTGATGCTCCGGCTGCGAGCCGGATCGGAGCCCCTGGAGCCGCGCGCCCTGACCGAGCGCGACGCGCGGCTCGCCTGGCTGCAGGTCGGCATCTTCGCCGTCTTCGCCGAGCTGGTGATCGAGAGCTTCCTGGAGGAGAGCCTGGGCATCGACCGGACCTACGTGGGAACGCTGATCATCATGCTGCCTTTCGTTCCCCTGTTCCTTTGGCTGCGCGCGCCCTTTCTCGCGCTGTCCACAAGACTGTGGATCGGCGGCTGTCTGATCGCGGCGGCGCTCAGGGCCCAGGAGGATCTGGAAGATCGCTACACAGAGCTGGGCGAGGGCGAGAGCCTGGAGAGCTTGCGCGCCGACTTCCTGGCCAATTGGGACAGCGAGCTGACCTGGGTGGCCTTCGCATTGCTCGTGGCCCTGGCGGCGACGCTGCGCGTTGCGCCTTCCTTCGAGGTCGCCTGGTGGCGCGGCCTCGTGCGTGCCCGGCACATGGCGCTGATCCGCCGCGGCGCCAGGCTGGTGTTCGCCAACGCCAACAAGATTGCGTTCATCGGCGGCTTCATCTCCGCGGCGGTCGCGCTGTTCAACTGGATACGTTACGCGGGCAGTGGGGGCGGTGGGGAGCGCTCGCGCGAGATCCTGCTGATCGGCGCGCACGTCTTCGCCGTGGCCGTCACGGTGCTTTTTGCGCGCTATGGACTGGGCTGCTGCGACGTCGAGGCCTATCCGTCCCTGACCGCCTCACCCTTGATTTTCGAGCGCGGGGACCTGCCCTTCGTCCTGGCCTGTTGCCTCTGGGGCTCGCTCCTCTACCTGCGCGGCGTGCTCGCGCAGGACTACCTGGCGCGCTTTTTCGCCACCGCCTTCGTCGTCATGCCGCTGGCCACCTTCGCCGTGAACAACGACCTCGAGAACCCGGCCTTCTTCGCCCAAGTCGCCCTGGCCTGTTGCTTCGCGCTGTTCGGCTTCGGCCTCTTCCGCCGGCTGGCCGGTTGATCGCGTGGGGCGGGAGCGTCCGGCCCGCGTCCGATCTGCGCAAGCTTTGCCATGAGGGTGTCATCTGGCGCGGCCACATCGAACGACCGTAGGGCGGGTTAGCGCAGCGTAACCCGCCGCATGAGTGCCGGGTATCGTGGCGCAGCCATCCGGCGCAATACGCTTGCGCTCTTGCGCCCTACGCGGATTGCCGAACAGGCGGTGCGAACCGCAATCGGCGTCAGTCAGTCCAGCTCGACGGGCGCGGGAAGGAGCCCGACGGACTCCGTCTTTGCCGCGAGCAGCTTTTGGGCCAGCTTGATCAGGTTCGCGGTCGTGGGGAGAATGCGCATGACCATCGTGGCGGTGTCCTCGAAGAGCGACATCCACTTTTCCCATCCCGTGGGCTCGCGTTCTCTGATCGCCTTTCGCAGGCTGCGCAGCTTGCGCGCCACGCCTTCTCGCTTCTTGTGATAGGCTGCCTGACCGTCTTCCGTGAAACTGCCGCGGCGCACCCAATTGAGAGCGTCATCGCTGATCTTCTGAGAGATCGAGCAGATCTTCTCCCATCGCGGCGATTGGATGAGCTCTTGGGTGGAATAGACGTGACGGCTGAAGATCCAACCGCCGTTCGTGAGCCTGATCTCGCTTCGAAGCGATTCGATTTCCCTGTCGATTCGTCCGAACTTCTTTTCGAAGATCAAGTCGTATTCGACCCGGCTCTCGGTCTCCGGTGAGTTATCGGAATCGGTCGCCGGCGCCCGCGCCTTGCGCGGGATTCCGTTCGGCGTGATTTTCGGAGCAGGGGCGGACGGATTCTTCTTTCGGAGCTTTCTTCTCGCCATGGAAGAAGCCTCCAGCCAAGTAAGGGACAGATGTCCTCCTTGGACGGCCGCATTCACACGACATTTTTCCGGTTCTCATGTATGCCGCACGCCGGGCTTGAAAAGTGATGGCCATCACATCGCGGGTGGTTCGATACATGTGCGCCTTGGGCGGGTCCGTGATCGTCAGCGACGAGCGGCTCTCCGATGGACGCGAGTGCCCTGCGATAGTGACGCGTCGGCGCTTACGAAGCCTCCGGCAGGTGGCTGGGTAGGGCGTCGCGCAAGGGGCGGATGTAGTCGATCTCGATGCCGCAGCAGCCGCCCACGACCTGCACGCCCTGTTCGACCCATTGCCGGGCTTGGCGCAGGAATTCCTCTTCGCCGATGCGGGTCGGTACGTTGGCATCGCGCGTCGGCGTCACGTAGTCGCGGCGCTCCGCCTCCGGGTAGATCGCGATCGGACCGCGCCAGCCTCGCTGGACGATGGGAACGGCGGCGTTGGTCGCGGCGATGGGAGAGTGGAACAGGGCTACCAAGGAGCCGCCGAGCGCGGTCACCTCCTCGAAGCGCTCCGCGAAGGGCTCGTCCGAGACATAGCCGACCTTGACCGCCTCGTCGCCCTCGTCCTGGTGGCACTTGAAGCCCATCCAGACCGGCAGGCCGGTGGCGAGACAGGCCTCGATCACCCACTTGCGCTGCCGCGTGCTGCCGGTGGCCTCGGCGATCAGGAAATCCACGCCGGCCTCGGCCAGGAGCTCGGCCTGCTCGCGCAGGTTCGCCTGGGCCTGGGCCTCGGAGGTCTCGCTGCGGCCTTTGAAGTATTGCAGGTCCTTCCAGCCGGGCTCCGAGCCGCTCAGCAGGCCGTAGTTGGAGCCCGAGCCGCCGATGCTGACGGGCCGCGCCTTTGCCGCCCGGTCGCGCGCCTCCTGGGCCAGCATGACCGCG
>JAKSDN010001522.1 GCA_022360075.1 Kiloniellales bacterium
CCTCGCCGAGACCAACAGCCGGCCGGCCAGCCACCCGGGCGTGTCAGGCATGCTGGAGGGCTTCGGCATCCTGCTGCGCTCGCCGGTTTTCTGCGGCTACGCCTTCAGCGGCGCCTTCGGCCTTGCCGGCTTCTTTTCCTTCGTCTCGGGCGCCCCCTACATCATGGTCAACGTCATGGGCCGGCCGGTGACGGAGTACGGTCTCTACTTCGCCATGCTGTCGCTCTCCTTCATGGCCGGCAACTTCGTCTCCGCCCGCCTGTCGGAGCGCCTCGGCACGGACCGCATGATCCTGCTCGGCAATCTGACCGCGCTGGCCGGCATCACGGTCGAGGCGCTGCTGATGATCAACGGCATCTGGGTCCCGATCGCGATCTTCGCGCCGACCGCCGTCATCGTGTTCGGCAACGGCATCGCCCTGCCCAACCTACAGGCCGGGGCGCTCGGGGTGCGGCCGCGCTCGGCCGGCACCGCCTCGGGCTTGAGCGGGTTCCTGCAGATGGCCATCGCCGCGGCCTTCGCCCAGGGCGTGGGCAGCCTGACCGTCGACACGCCCTATCCCATGATCGCCTTCATGGCCGTCGCCATCTGCCTGGCCTTGGTCTGCTCGTCGCTGGGCGCGCGCCTCGCCCGGGCGGCGGCCTGACCGCCGCAAGTCGGCACAAAACGACTCCCCTTCGCGCATCGAACTGCTTAGACTGCCGCCCGGAAAAGACCGGAGCATCCTGTGGGCCGTGCGACGTGGGGAGCGTTGGGCGGCCTTGTCGTGACCCGAAGGCTTATGGGAAGCGCATATGGACAGGCTGCTGCGGCTCTACCTCTTCTCTCTCTCGATCTTGTTTTCCTTCATTCTGTCGGCCCCGCCGACCCTGGCCGACTACGCGGCCGGCGTGGCGGCCTTCAACCGCGGCAGCTACGCCGGCGCCCAGCTTGCCCTCCACCGGGCCGCCGAGGCGGGCGACCGCAAGGCCCAGGTCATGCTGGGCTTCATGCTGTGCCATGGCCGCGGCGTGCCGGCGGACCCGGTGCAGGCGGCCGACTGGCTCAGGCGCGCCGCCAATCAGGGCTCGGTGATCGCCCAGATCGCCCTGGCGCGCCTCTATGAAGCCGGCGACGAGGTGCCACGCGACCTGGGGCTGGCCTACCGGCGGTACGGCGAGGCTCTGGCGCATCTCGGCCCCAGCCGCCTCCAGGACGCCGCGGCGGCCGGCCGCGACCGGGTCGCGCTGGCGATCAGCGACGCCCAGCTCGCGACATTGCGCCAAGTCGCGGCCCCCGACCTGCCGCCGGCCCCGCCGCTGCCCCTCTCGGCCCCCGACCCGGCGCTGACGGGCGTCGCAGCCATCGGGACCCGCTTCGCGCCGGCCGCCCGGCCGGCGGTGCGCTTCGCCGACCGTCACCTCGTGGTCGAAGTCCAGCGTGCCCTCGCGGACCTCGGCTATGCGCCGGGCAAGGCCGACGGCCTCGCCGGGCCGAAGACCCGCGCCGCCCTCGGCACCCTGCTGATCGATCTGAACTGGCCATCGGACACCCGCATCGACGAGATCCTGGTGACCGAGCTGATCATGCTGCGGCGCATCGTCGAAGGCGTGAGCCGTCCCGAGCCAACCGCGCCGGATGCCAAGGCGGTGGCGGCCTTCGTCGCGTCCGGCGCAGAGGCCCTCGACACCCGCCTTCGGACACTGGAGCGCCTGGTCAACGAGGTGACGGGCTCCGCCGCCGTGCATCACGGCTTCCGGCAGCTCGACGCCTGGGAGGCGGAGACGCGCCAGGTGCTGACGGCCGAGTTCAGCGCGACGCAGGCCGAGGCCTTCGCCCGCCGCGAGGACGGCATGGTGCTGGGCGACGTCTACGGCAACTTCCGGCGGCGAGCCCAGTCGGCACGGGTTTTTCTGTTCTCGCTGCGCGAAGCGCTCGATCAGCGGCCCGGTGAATTCTATGCCGCGCGCCTGCCGGAAGGCTGACCCGGTTGGCCCTGGCCGGGATGCCAATAATCAGTGCGGGCAGTTGACCTCCGGCGCCGCCGCGACGGCCGGATCGCTCGGCACCAGCCGCGCGTAGGGACGCTCGCCACCGACGCTGCAGGGCCGCCCCAGGCCACTGGCGACCAGGAGCGCGCCCAGGTCCATGCCGTCGACCAGGCAGCGGGCGATGACCTCAGGCGCATCGTCGGCCCCGAGCGGCTGGCAGTGGGCCTGCTGGCCGAGCGTCACGCGCCTCAGCAGAAGCTGGGAGGTGCCGCTCAGGGGCTCGCCGCTGCGCGGCGCGACGACGCCCCAGAGCCGGACCGGCCGGTTGTCGACCACGATCACCGCGCGGTCGAAGACGTGCTGCACATCGCCCTCGATGGCCGACTGTGCCGTCGCCGCGGAAAGCGGGAGCAACAACGACCCAAGAAGGGCCAGAGCCCAAAGGCTCCGCCCGGCCGCGCCGCGAAGGGTCATCGCGTCGGCGCCTCCGAAGCGGGGATGACCTGCTTGACTCGCTTGATCGGCCGTCGGCCCGAGGTCCGTGCCGCGCGCAAAGGCGGCCGCCGCAGGCTGCGCTCGAATGCCCGGCTTTCCTCCGGGCTGTGGGACTGCGCCGCATGCCGGCGCGGGCGCAGGGCCTCCTTCCAGGAGGCGCTCCAGTAGACCATCAGAATATCCATCGTTGGCGCTCCTTCGGGCCAAGAGAGTCATAAAAGAGAAACATTACGCGCACTCTGTGCGCCTGTCCATAATCATATGTGCACAAGGTGCGCCTTTTCAAGTTGAAAAGCGCACTGAGTGCGTCTAATAAAGGGGCCCGATCCGAGCGAAACCGGGCGCGGCCGGGGCAAGGGCCCGGCCAGGGGAGCGATGAGTCACAAGAAACCGGACCACGCGGCGATCATGTCGCCGCAGCGCTTCAAGCGCTGGCGCAAGTCCTTGAAGCTGTCGCAGAAGGAGGCCGCCGCCGCGCTCGGCCTGAAGCGGCGCATCCTGC
>JAKSDN010000615.1 GCA_022360075.1 Kiloniellales bacterium
CATGGTCGGATAGGTCGCGCCCAACCACTTCACCAGCCCATCCATGATGGCGAAGAAGCCGACAGCGATGACGACGAGCGCGATGCCGCGTGCCGGGTCGTGACGGCTGGCAGAGGCTGCGGGCGGCGGCTTCGCCGATGTTGGGGCGCTCACGGTGCGACGATCGACGGGCGCAGGCTCCTCAGCAATCCCGCCAAGCCATCGATCGCGGCGCTCGCGCTGCGGTCGGCTCGACCCTGATTGCTGTCCGAACTAGTACCCACTATCGCGAGAGGATGACATGTGTGACGCCGCACTCCGCCCCTGACGGCCGCTGGTCTTGGCTTTTGGCGGGCGTCGAGAAGGCTTGACGGTGGTCAACACCGCCGGTGCGTCCTCTCCTACCCAAAAGCCAAGAACAGCGATCACACGTATCATCCTCTCGCGATAGTGGGTACTAGTACGGGAGCCAGTCGCGCGTCTACCACTCGCCGGTGTTGGGCATCGAGGCCCAGGGCTCCGCGGGCTCCAGCGCCTCGCCCTTTTGCAGCAGCTCGATGGAAATGTTGTCGGGTGAGCGCACGAACGCCATCCGGCCGTCACGCGGCGGTCGGCTAATGGTGACCCCGCCGTCCATCAGCTTCTGGCAGGACTCGTAGATGTTTTCGACCCGATAGGCGAGATGGCCGAAATTGCGCCCCCCTTGGTAGTCCTCCGGATCCCAGTTGTAGGTCAGTTCGACGAGCGGCGCCTGGTCGTCCTTGGCGCGCTCGACATCCTCCGGCGCGGCCAGGAAGATCAAGGAGAAGCGGCCCTTCTCGTAGTCGTTGCGCCGCACCTGCACCAGGCCGAGCTTGTTGCAATAGAAGTCGAGCGAGGCGTCTATATCGGTCACGCGCACCATGGTGTGCAGGTATTGCATCGGAGATCTCCTGAGCCCTTGCCGTTCTGCTGGGGCGACGTCGCGGACACGCCCGGGCGCTTCGTCGCGCTTGGCAGTTTATGTAGCTCTTCGGACCCGGCTTGGCCAGGCAGGGCCGCCCGTAGACCAGCCGGTCGCGGCTGGGCGGCAGGCCTTGTGACCTCTCCTTAAGCTTTTCCTCTATACTCTGCCGATCGCGAGATCGGGTAAGCGTGCAGGATCGCATGGCCGAGCAGGAACCTTTGCAGTGCATTCAGGGCAGCGACGGCTCGCGAGCCCTGGAAGGCGCGGTTCGCCTGCTGCGCGGCGTCGAGCCCTTCAGCAAGTATCAGTTCGGGCCCTTCGTCAGCGTTTTGCTGGGGCAGATCCGGCGCCGGCACTACGTCTTCACGATCCGGGGCAAGCAGGTCCTGGGCTATGCCGGCTGGGCGCTCTGCGATCCCGATGTGGCCCGCGCCTGGGTGCAAGGAAACCGGGCACCGAGCGAGGAGGAATGCTATCTCGGCTCGACGGTCGTCTTTCCGGTCTTCTACGCCAAGAGCCCCGGCGCGCTTGCCTTCCAAGTGCGCCATCTCAAGGGACTTCTGCCGGGGCGCGAAGGGATATGGCGCCGCGACTACGGCGAGAGATGGCGCATCGGTTGGGGCCGGAACGCGACGGTCTCTAACGAAGAGGCGACTGCTTCGGCTGGCGGCCAAGAGCGGACGCCCTGGTAGGGCGCCCGCCGTCCGACGCCCCGCCGAACTTGTCTATGCCGTGATCAGACTGCCGTTGGCGGTCATGGCGTCGATGACGTCCTGGTCCGTCGCCCCGACAGGCAGTCCAGGCAGTGTCCGCAGATCCACGTCGACCAACACGATCTCCTGTTCCAAGGCATCCGCGCCACCATTGACGTCGATCTTGAACTTCGTGTCGACGTCGCTGCCACCGGTGGAGGTCAGTGCGTCGAACTCGAGGACGATGAAGCCGTCAGCCACTTCGTTGCCCTGGGTCACGGGCGCCTCGAAGAGATCGGCAATATCGATCACGTCGTCGAAGGCGTCGCCCAGCGCGGACATCTCGAAGTCGAAGATCAGGTCGACGTGCGTCAACGGACCGGTCTTGCCGGGTCCGGCATCGCCCTGCTGCCAAAGGAAGGTGTCGTTTCCGCTGCCGCCGAACTGCCGATCGTCGCCGGTGCCGCCGACGATGACGTCGTTCCCGTTGCCGCCGTGGAGCTCGTCGTGCCGCCCAAAGGCGAACAGGAAGTCATCGCCGTCGTGTCCCATCAGCGTGGAGGTGCGCTCGCCGTTCTCGCCATCGCCATCGAGCAGGAAGTCGACCACGTCGGCGTCGTTGCTGCCCTCGATCGGCGTCAGCAGCAACTTGTTGCGCAGCGTGATCGTGATATCGGCCGTGTCGGACGCGCCGTCGGGATCCGTCACCTGGTAGGTACCGCTGCCCGTCCTCGTGTCCACGACGTCGATATCGCCGATCGGGTTCAGCGTAAAGAACTGGTCCAGCAACGAGAGGCCGGTTTCGCCGATCGGCAGCGTGCCGCTATCGAGCAGTGAGGCTTGAAGGTCCTGGAACTGGTCGTCGCTGTCGCTGATCGGCAGCCGGCCGACAAAGGGGCTGTCGAACTCGGTGTCCTCGAACATCACGATGTTGACGTCTTTCGCCACCGGGGCGTCGTTGACCGGGTCCACTTTCAACTCGAGTGTCTCGACCACCGTCGCGGTCTCGACGCTCGCCGTGGCCGATTGTTCCGTCGCGATGGCAGTGACTGTTAGATCAATGCTTTGCGACCCTGTGTTGAAGTTCGCCGGCAGCACGAGCACCGGATTGGCGAAGGTGCCGACTTGGAACACGCCGGTCAGCTTGCCGGTGGTGGAGTCTTGGGTCCAATGGCTGTTCGCCGCCTGGCCGCTGGCCAGCACGAAGCCGGCCGGCAGCCCTTCTACGGTCACGGTGAGCTGCTCCGAGCCGTCCTGATCCACCAGCGACGCATTGATGGGCAGGGTCACCAGATTGCCGTTGCTGTCCTCATCGACGCAGACGTGCTCCACGGCGACCTCAGGCTTGTCGGCGACCGCGCCCACGGTCAGGGCGAAGCTGCCGGACTGGGTCTGGCTTGCGACGGCGACCTTTGCGGGGTCCATGGGGTTGGTCTCGGTGGTGGTGACGCCCCAGGCGACGGTGAAGCTGCCGTCCTTGTGCTGGGGCAGGGTGATGCCGAGCTCATTGCCGCCGATGTCGATGGACTGGAGGCGCAGGGCAGCCTCGAAGGTCAGCACCAGGTCCTTGCCGTCGAAGGCGGCGCTGGCCTGGAGCGGGCCGCTACCGAGGAAGCTGCCGTTGGCGAAGGTGACAGGGCCCTCGGCG
>JAKSDN010000872.1 GCA_022360075.1 Kiloniellales bacterium
CCGTTGATCATCCCGCCCCACGACGGCGCGAGCAGCACGAGCGAGAACACCATCCCGAGCGACTGCGCCCAGTCGGGCAGCGCCGTGTAGTGGAGGTGGTGCGGGCCCGCCCACATGTAGATCGCGATCAGCGCCCAGAAGTGCACGACCGACAGCCGGTACGAGTAGATCGGCCGATTGGCCTGCTTCGGCACGAAGTAATACATCATGCCGAGGAAGCCGGCCGTCAAAAAGAAACCGACGGCATTGTGGCCGTACCACCACTGCATCATCGCATCGATCGTGCCGGTGTAGATCTGGTACGACTTCCACAAGGTGACGGGGATCGCCAGGTTGTTGACGATGTGCAGCATCGCGATGGTGACGATGAAGGCCAGGTAGAACCAGTTGGCGACGTAGATGTGCGGCTCTTTCCGGCGCATGATCGTGCCGACGAAGGCGATCAGGTAGACGACCCAGACGATGGTCAGCCAGAGGTCGACGTACCACTCGGGCTCGGCGTACTCGCGGCCCTGGCTCACACCCAGCACATAGCCAGAAGCGGCCATGACGATGAAGAGCTGGTAGCCCCAGAAAAGGAAAAGGCCCACCCCTTGGCCACCGAACAGGGGCGCGTGGCAAGTGCGTTGGACTACGTAGAGCGAGGTTCCGAGCAGCGCGTTGCCGCCGAAGGCGAAGATCACCGCCGAGGTGTGAACCGGCCGCAGGCGGCCGAAGGTGGTCCACTCCAGGTCGAGGTTGAGCAGCGGATAGGCGAGCTGAAACGCGATAACGACGCCCACCAGAAAGCCGACGACGCCCCAGAAAACCGTGGCGATCACGAACAAACGGATGACGTCTTCGTGGTATCCGACCTTGCCCGGCTCGCGCTCGACGACACCTGCCATTGCCATTTGGGAGCTTCCCTTCATGCCGCTTCGGCCCAATTCGGTGCACATAAAAGGCAGGGATTAGGACAGCGCCTGCCCGACCTCACCCCAGACGCACACCTCGCCGTTCGAATGACGGCTCATTCGGCCCTGTTTATCTCTCAGAATTGGGCCTTTGCCTCATTGATCTGAGTCAAGCTGGACTGACAGCAAGTCGTTCGCCTGTCACGCACGTCGTCGCGACTTTGTTGACTTGAGTCAATCCTGTCGAACGCTCTACCATGTTAGTTTCCGTTCGGGATCCAGACTGAGCCGAGCTTGCGGCGCGAAAGGAACGGGGCATGACTGACACGGTTCCGGTCTCGGCGATCACGATGCCGAGCATCAAGAAGATCGACCTGGACCAGCCTTGGCGCTGGCTCAGCGCAGGCTGGGAGGATCTGCGCAAGGCCCCGACCGTGAGCCTCTCGTACGGCATCGTTTTCGCGCTGGCCGGCTACGTGCTGACGGCTGCGATCTGGGTGTTCGAGGTGTTCTACCTGGTCCTGCCGCTGATGGCCGGGTTCATGCTGCTGGGGCCGCTCATCGGCGTCGGGCTCTACGACACGAGCCGCCGCCTGGCCCAGGGCGAGCCCGTGGGGCTGGGCTACGCGCTGACGGCCTGGCGGCGCAACGCGCCGCAGATCGGTCTGATGTGCCTGGTGCTGATGCTGTTCCTGCTGGCCTGGATTCGGATCGCGACGCTCATCTTCGCGCTCTTCTTCAGCGACAACCCGCCGCGGCCGGAGCCGCTCTTCCTGCTCGACGTCTTCGCCTCCGCCGATAGCCTGCCGTTCTTGGCCTTCGGGACGCTCGTCGGCGGCGTGCTGGCGGCGGGCGTCTTCGCGATCAGCGTGATCTCGATCCCTCTCCTGATCGACCGCGACGTCAATGTCATCACGGCCATCGTCGCCAGCTTCGAGTCGGTGCGGCAGAATTTCTGGACCATGGCTCTTTGGGCCTGGCTGATCGCGCTCTTCGTCGGCGCCGGCCTGATCACCGGCTATCTGGGGCTCATCATCACCTTGCCCCTGATCGGTCACGCTAGCTGGCACGTCTACAAGTCCGTTATCGTTTGGGACGATCACTGAGGGGGTGCCTGCGAGGGCGCGCCAGACGAGGGCCGCGCCTCGCGGACGTTGAGAGGGGAAGAGGAGAGGCGAAGTGTCGGGGATTGGCGCCTGGATCTTGGGCGTGGTGATGGGGCTGTTGGCTCTGATCGGCTTGGTGATGGCGAGCCAAGCCCATGACGCGGTTTTCTATTGGACCGGGCTGCTGGTCTTCGTGTTCGGCGTGTCTTTCATATTCGTGCTGATCGGGCGCAGCTTCGACCGGGCCTCCTCCGAGTAAGGCCGGCCGAAACCAGCGCGCTGCCCGGCTTCGGCCGCCGCCTCGAAAAAACTCACCTATTCTTAAAGGCTCTACGCTAAGCTCTTGGGAGCACATGAATGTGCGTTTCCAGGTAGGCCGGTGCGGCCCAGCCGCCGGCGCCGGAAAGGACCAAGTATGGCCAGTGCCAGGATTGATGGCTCGGACGAGGAAAATGCCCAGGTTTGCCTGGCCCGTAACCTCGTCGACTGCATGGGGCGCGAGAGCGCGATCCACGTCTGCAAGGTTAACGGCTGGATCGGCGTGCTCGAAGTCCTGACCGAGCAACAGCGCTCGGCGGCGGGCGAAGACAGCTAATCATCCCCGACGTTGCGCCGTCGCAGCGCCCCTCGTTTGACGCAGATCAACGCCCGCGCGGACGCCTGAGGCCACGATTTCCCGGTCTTCGGGAGACGGCCTCCCGATTCGTTTCGGGAGGGATCTGCTTTGGTCTCACGTCGACTTCCTCTCATGATCGCCGGTTTGGCTCTCGGCCTGATTCCGGGCGTGGTCCTGGCTCAGTGGGAGGCCGAGCTCAAGGAGCAGATCTCGTTCGACGAAGGTTGTGAGGTCTCCTTCCTGAGCCAGGTCGTCGAGCGGGAGGTGGACGGTAGCCTCGTGATCATCGCCAAGGTGCATTGCGTCGACAAACGGACCTTCGACGCCATGCGTCATGACGACTACGCGCCTTTCGAGTTCAAACTCTGCGGTCAGGAAAATGTCTCTGCTTGTTGACGGGCGGCTTTCGCCTTTCCGCCTCGTGACGGCGGCGGTCGCGCTCGCGGCCGGCCTCACGGCCTCGTCGCTGGCCTCGGCCTTCGATGCGGAAAGCGGCCACCGGCTGGCCGCGCGCTGGTGCGCGAAATGCCACCTGATCGGCCCCAGCGACGTCGCCAGCGACGCCGCCCCGGCCTTCGAGGATATCGCGAACGATCCGACGCGCACGCCGGAGCGGCTGCGCACCTGGCTGGCCGATCCGCATCCGCCGATGCCCGACTTCTCGCTGTCGCGCGAGGAGATCGACGCGATCCTGGCCTACCTCGACACGCTTCGAAAGGAATAGGCCCGGCCTACGAGGATAGCGCCTCGTCCGCCGGTCTTGCTCGGATCGTGGACATGAGGGCGCGGAAGGGCAGCAGCATGGCGCCCGCCATGGCCAGCTTCACCGCGTAGTCGCCGAGCGCCAAGGTGACCCAAGGGACCTGGGTGCCGGCGAAGGCGAGCGAGAAGAACACGGCCGTGTCCAAGGCGGAGGCGAGCGTCGAGGAGAGGAAGGGCGCGCGCCACCAAGCGGCGCGGCGCAGACGGTCGAAGAGATAGACGTCCAGCAACTGCGCGACCAGAAAGGCCGCGCCGGAGGCGAGTGCGATCCGCCAGCCGGCGAAGGCGATCGATAGGACGACGGCGACCGCGAAGCCGACGTAGACCACCCGACGGGCCGGCCGCGGGCCGAGAGCGCGATTGGTCAGATCGGTCACCAGGAACGAGATCGGATAGGTGAAGGCCGCCCAGGTCAGCCAGTCGCTGATCGGGAACTGGACCAGCACGTTGGATAGCGTGACCACGAAGGTCATCGCGGCAATGCCGATCCACAGGCCCCGCGAGCGCCATTCGTCGCCGGTCTCAAGCATCTCCCACCGATCCTCTCAGTCTTCTGACTGTGGCAATACGTCCACCGGATCGCCGACCTCGAGACCCAGCGTTTCCGCTGCCCGTCCCCGATTGACGGCGATCTCGGCGAGCCCGTTGGCGTTCTCGTACCAAAAGGCCTCGCCCGGCGCCACATCGGAGAAGGTGCGCACACGCGGAAGCCGCCGTCCGGCGGCCAGCAGTGCCGTGGACGGATCCAGCCGCGCGGCACGCAGGCCCGTCATAGCATTGCCGTAGCGGTCGACGTAGACCACGCAAGCAAGCTCGTCCGGCCAGTCCTCTCCGATCAGATCGGCGATGGCGCAGAGCTGGCCGGGCGGGGGCTTGCCGCGGGCCAGCCTCGCCGCCACCGGGGCGAAGAGGTCGCGTCCGTGAAACGAGGCGGAAAGCTGCGCCGGCTGCCAGTCGATGCGCCAGGCCTGGGCCTTCGGGTCACGCCGGGCGACGACCGCCATCAGCCCGTTGTCCGGGCCGACGTACCAGCGCCCGGCCGCGCGCACGACGAGCGCCTCGCGGGTGCTGCCGACGCCGGGGTCGACGACGCAGAGAAAGGTGGAACCCTCGGGAAAGGCACCGGCGTAGGCCGCAAGCAGGTAAGCGGAAGCCTTGGGATCGAAGGTCGGGGCGTCGGCGAAGAGATCGACCACCGGAACGCCCGGTGCGTCGCGGTGGAGTACGGCGCGCATCTGACCGAGATAGGGGCCTTCCAGGCCGAAATCCGTGAACAGCACGATCATCGCCACACTATGGCGGCCGGATTCGGCTCGCGGCAAGCGCGGCCGGGCTTATCGGGTGCGGCCGTAAGATGGCCAAGCGCCCGATACGTTCGAGGCGACTCGATCGCGACTCGACACGAAGATCACTACCGTATATCGTGGGATCAACACTCAGAACCGCCATATATTGACGAGTTCACCACATCTTGTGGTCAATTTAGGGGGTATGCCAATGAGCTGGACCGAGGAACGCGTAACTGAGCTGTGCCGCCTGTGGGACGCCGGCTACAGTGCCTCTGCCATCGGTCGTCAGATCGGCTTGTCGAAGAACGCGATCATCGGCAAGGCCCACAGGCTGGGTCTGAAGCCCCGGCCGTCGCCGATCAGGCGGCGCATCCCGACGCCGACGATGACCTCGCCAATCCTGCGGCCGGAGCCGCAAAGCGAGCCGGCGCCGATGCCCATGCCGCCGGCCCCGAAGGAACGCGCCGGCGGGCCGTCCTGCCACTGGCCGATCGGCGATCCGAGCGAGAGCGACTTCCGTTTCTGCGGCAAACCAGCCATTCCGGGGAAACCCTATTGCTCGGACCACTGCGCCAAGGCCTACATTTCGCGCAGTCGCAACGATTCAGAGGCCGCCTAGAGAGCTTGGCCGAAAGCCCGAAGCGGCGGCGGTTCACATAAGGAGCGCGGCGCCGCCGCGCCGCGGGTCCCCCGTCGCCTGCCAGCCGCCGTCCGCGCCGCGCGAGACGGCGTGCACGCCGCCGAAGAAGAGGTTGTGCCGTGGCCAGTTCCGGGTCCGGGTGACCTGCTGAGCGCAGGCGGCGGATATCAATGCAGCGAGGTCTTCGTCGAGCTCGGCCTCGAGGCTCAGCTCCCCGTCCTCGAAGTGTATGCGCGGTGCCCGGACCGCCTCCTCGACGGGCATGGCGAAGTCAATCAGGTTGCTCAAGACTTGGAGAATGGCGGTTCGGATCCGGTTCGAGCCGCCGGAGCCGAGCGCGGCGACGCCGCCATCGGCGAATCTGGCGACGGAAGGCGACATCATCGAGCAAAGCCGGCGGCCGGTGGGCCAGCGATGGAAGCCGCCCGGGTTGAGGTCGGCCTCGCCCAGCATGTTGTTCACCATCACGCCCGTGCCCGGCAGGACGTAGCCGCATCCCTCGCCGTTGGACAGGGTCAGGCTTGCGATGTTGCCGTCGCCGTCCACGACGCTGATGTGGGTTGTCCCCCGCGAAGACGGGATGCCGCCGCTCACCTCGCGCTCGTAACGCTCGAGAAGCCGGCGGTCCAGCAGCCGCGCAGCCGCCTGGTCCTCTCCGCCGGAGTCGGCCGGCATTCCCGACTCGAGCCGTGCCCGGTTCGTGAGGGCCATGACCCGCGTGAGCAGCGAAAGGTGAGGCTCGGAGCCGAACTGACGCGCCTCGAGGTCATGACGGTCCAGGAGCGCGAGGGCAAAGGCGATCAGGATCCCTCCCGTGGAGGGCGGCGGGTTGGTGAAGATGCGGGCGCCGCGATAGCGCCGCTCCAGCGGCTGCCGTCTTTCGACCCGATAGCCGGTGAGGTCCCCGGCGGTCAGCAAGCCGCCTTGCTCGCGGCAGGCCTTGACCAGGCCCTGCCCGATCTCGCCTTCGTAGAACAGCCGCGGGCCCTCCGCCGCGAGCGCCTCCAGAGTGCCGGCCAGGTCATGCTGGACGATGCAGTCGCCCTCGCCGAGCAGCGCCCCGTCGGGCCGCGTGTAGACGGCCCGTGAGTCTGCCCTCGCGGTGAGGATCGGACCGACGACGCTGAACAGATAGGCATCGACGGCCCGCAGCGTGGCTCCCTCGCGGGCCAGGCGCGCGGCCGGGGCGATGAGGCGCGCCAGGGGCATGCGCGCGAGATCCTCGTGAACGGCGGCGATGCCCGCGACCGCGCCCGGCGTTGCCGCTGCGCCGAGCCCGATGTGGAACTCCTGCGTCGCCGTGCCGAAGTCGGCGATCGCGGGGTAGAAGTCCATCTCGCCGGACCGCACCAGAGGGCCGGGGTCGGTCAGAGGCGTATCGACGAAGAAGTCATAGACCTGAGGCCTGCCTTCGGCCGGGACCGCGAGCAGGAAGCCGCCGCCGGCGAGCGAGCAGAGCACCGGCTCGGCCACCGCGGCGGCGCAGAATGCGGCGATGACCGCGTCATAGGCGTTACCGCCGTCGGCCAGGATCTCCTGCGCTGCGGCCGCCGTCTCGGGATGGCCGCAGGCGACGGCGCCCATGCTGCCCGGCATCGCTATAGCCTCCCCGCTTGATTTCTATAGGACTTTTGGCGATCGGCCGCACTTCACTCTTGCCACGGAGCAAGCCGGCGGTAAAGCGGGAGGCGTGGCTCAAGATTTCAGCCAGGCTCGATCGATAATCGTGGCCTGAAGCAGATAAACACGCTTAAATTGTAGAGAAAGGCAAGAGAATGCGTCGCGGCGATTGGAGAGGCCTCGGCACCTCTGCGCTCTTAGTCTCGGGGTCCGGCCATGGACGAGAGCGACTAGTTCCAATGTCACCGCGACGCCTCTTGATTAAACAGCCTAAACATTAAGATAATCTTAAGCCAGCAGGCCTATGAGAAGGCACTGTACGAAATCGGCTACGTGGACCGTATTACGATAGTCCGAGAGCTCGGCAGGCCGCACTACTCACAAACTCGAAGAAAAAAGCCCGACGACCGGGCTAGGCTTCACATCCCGTGTATATCTATGGTATAGGGGCCTCGACCAAGTGCGCTAGACATGTGGCGCGGGAGAAGCGGCCTATCCGAGCCAACATAGTTTCCAGTGGGGGACAGGACGACAATGCTGAACAAACCTAGGCGGTCCGTGGGCGAAGCGAAGATGCTCTTCGGAGCGGCAAGCGGACCTCTTAAGATCCTCATCGTCGATGATCACCCCTTATTTCGTGCGGGTTTACGGCATCTGGTGAGTCAGCTCTCCGACGACCTGGAAATTCTTGAAGCCGGCAACGGGGAGCAGGCCCTGGCCCGCCTCGACGAGGATGGAGCTCTCGATCTGGACCTGGTACTAGTCGATCTGCTTATGCCAGGGATGGATGGTCTCGAGTGCCTCAAGCTACTTTGCGGCCGCCTCCCGGAGGTGCCGGTCGTCGTGATCTCGGTGAAGGAGCGGGCCGAGGATGTCCGCTATGCTATCGAGGCGGGCGCCATGGGGTACATTCCGAAATCCTCCAGCCCCGAGGTCCTCGTCAACGCGCTCAAGCTCGTGCTCTCGGGCGGTGTTTATCTGCCGCCGCATCTTCTGTCTTCGGCGGCGACGGAGCCCCGCTGGGCCGTGCCCACCCGCGGCAAGCAGGCGCTACCGGCGCGCGGCGCGCTGTCCCGCCTGACGCCGCGCCAGCGCGAAGTCCTCTCGCTGATGGCGGAAGGCAAGTCGAACAAGGAGATTGCGAAGGAACTGGGTCTGGCCGCCGGCACCGTGAAGATTCACGTCTCGAGCATCTTCAAGGCGCTCAACGTGAACAACCGGACCCTCGCCGTGATCGCCGCCAGGGAGTCCGCCGCAGCCTGAGCGCCGGCGCCAGGCGGGCCGCTCAGGCCGCTGCGTCGGAGCCGAGCGCCTGGGTCAGAGCGGTTTCGTCGACCACGCGATTGCGTCCGCTGCGCTTGGCTTCGTAGAGCGCTTGGTCTGCCCTGCCGATTAGGCTGCTGGGCGTGTCTTCCGTCCTGTGACGGGCGACGCCGATGGAGATGGTGACCTGGCCGTAGTTGGTCCCTGATTTCCGGTCGGTGACCTCTCTTTCGGCGAGCGAGCGTCGGAAGGCCTGCGCCCGTGAGACGGCCTCCGATAGCTCCGTTCCCTGCAGAATGACCGCGAATTCCTCGCCGCCGAAGCGCGCCGAGATCCGCTCGCCGCTCAAGGTCGCGTTCAGACTGCGCGCGACCAGCTTGAGGACTTGGTCGCCGACACGGTGGCCGAAGCGGTCGTTGAAGCTCTTGAAGTGGTCGACATCGGCCATCAGGAGGCAAAAGGGCTCACCTTTCTCCTTGGCGGCCTGCGTGGTCGCCTGCAGCGCCGCATCGAAATGCTTGCGATTGGCAAGTCCCGTCAAGGGATCGGTGATTGCCTCGCGTGCGACCTCCTCCAGGTTTGCCTGGAGTTGATGGATCTCCCGCGACGCTTCTGAAAGCTCGGCTTCGAGCCGCTTGTTGCGCTTGGCCAGCTGCTCGGTCTCGGCCAGGATCCGGCGCACGCTGGCGCCGATCTCCTGCTCGCCGTCGCCGATCTGGCCCGAGAGTCCATCGAGCTTGTCGCGATACTCTCCGGCGCGTGCGCCGCTTTCCGCCAGCGAGCGGATGACTTGGTTGACCGAAGCGCTGACGCGCTCGCCGGTCGAAGCGAAATCTCCGACATCGGCGTCCAGCCGGAAGTGCCGGCAATACAACTTTTCCGCTATTTCTTCGGTCAGTGGCCGATCCGCGGCGAGGAGCTGTTTGACCTCCCTGGTCAAGCCTGGGATCGAGTTGGCCATGTAGCAGTAGCACAATGCGAAGTTGTCTGGCACCGGCTGAAGCCCGTGCCTGAGCATGAACTCGAACGCCGATTCGGCCAACGATCCGGCCTCGGTGAGATCCTCGGTGTAGAACATCTACTCGGCAGTCCGCGATCCGCTGCCGACCAGTGAATCTATCATACGTTGAAGTAGCGGCGGCAGTCCCGTAGTGATAGGGCGTGGAGATTGACATTTGGTTGACGTTTGCGGCCCGGCCCACTCATTGTCCCGGAGCGCCGGCTGCGGCGGACTCAGTCGAGATCCGAGTGCGCTTTCGCCTCGGCCAGGTTCTCCAACGCCTCGACCTCCTCTGGCGTCAAAGCGGCGCGAAGCCGTAGCAACGCCGTCCTGACTTCCGCCAGGCCGTTCTCGGCCGCGATGTGGTACCAGAGATAGGCTTTCTTCTTGTTCTCCGGCACGCCGCGGCCGCGCTCGTACATCGTGGCCAGGTTCTTTTGCCCGAGCGGATGGCCTTGCTTGGCGGCCCGGCGATACCAGACGACGGCAAGGGCATCGTCGTTCTCGACGCCCAAGGCATGCTTGTACAGGGCGCCGAGGCTGTTTTGCGCCTGGGCGTCGCCTTGCTCGGCGGCTTTGCTGAGCCAGCGGAAGGCTTCTTGGTAGTCCTGCTCGAGGCCGAAGCCCTCCGCGTAGTAGATGCCGATCATGCTTTGGGCTTCGACATGGCCTTGCTCGGCGGCCCGTAAGTACCAGGCGGCCGAGCGCTCGAAGTCGCGCGGCACGCCGAGCGCCTCGCGGTGCATTCTGCCCAGGTAGGCCTGCGCTTGCGCGTTACCGCCGTCGGCGAGCGGCTGTAGCTTCGTCAGCGCGCTCGCATAGTCGCCCGACTCGAAGGCAGCCGTCGCCGCCGCGAGGTCAGCGAGAGCGAGGCGGGGCACCGGCAGCAGCAGGACCAGGGCAAGCGCTAGGTGCGCGACAAGGCGAAGCCTCTTCATCGTCTCTCCGAAGTCCGAGTTTCCGTCGGCGCTGCCGCGGAAAGCGCCGCAGACATAGCTCAGGCCGATCTCGACGGTCAATCGATCGCCGCGCGCGTAGGCCGACCGGGCCGCACCCGCGGCTCAGCGAATTCGCCTGATTCCGAACACGATTGAAGCGTATAGTGTTCTCGGTGCGAAAACCTGGAGTCGAGCGAAGAGATGCGAGCGATTCTGATAGCATCGGTGCTCTGCATCGCTCTGGCCGCGACACCTTCGGCGGTCGAGGCCGAAGAGGGATCGCCGGACGAGGACCCCGGGGAGCTGGCGCTCGAGGGAGTCGACCGCCTGATGCGGGCGCTTAATGCGCTCATCGAGATGATCCCTCAGTACGAGCTGCCGGAGATGAAGGACAACGGCGATATCGTGATCCGGCGCAAACGCAAGCGCTCGCCGCAACCCCTGGACCCCGAAATCGACGAGACCAACACCTAGACTGCAACAGGCGAAGCCGACGGGCCGCTATCTCATCAGCTTCCGACTTCGCTGTTCCATTCGAGCACGCGGTGCCGTAACGCCTCGAAGCGCTCCTCCGCCGTGGTGGTGAAGAGCGGATCCTTCGCCTCTAGGATCAGGGCGGCGATCTCCTCCCAGTCCTCAGGCGCCAGGTGTTCCTCCGCGGCGGGAAAGAACACGGCCTCTTCCTGTGCGATGTGGTGTCGATAGAACACCAGGAACTCTCGGGCCACGCGGTCGAAGCTATCGCGCGGGATCTCGGCTTCGAGCAGGATTTTCCCCACCGCGTCGGAGAGCTTCTGCACCAGCGAGGCCAGGATCTCGTGCTCCGCCATCTGGTCGCCGATTTCCTGCGCCGCGGCCGGATTGCGCTCCTGCAGCTTGCGGTACACGGCATCCTCGACCGGATGGTGGTAGAGGCCCGGGTATTCCGCGGAATACTCGACGATACCCTGCACGACGTCGTAGTCGGGCGAGCCGGCCGCGTCGAAAATGGCGAGTTGTTGGTCGAGCACGTCCAGCAGCTTCGACATGTTGGCGTGGTCTCGACGCAGCACGGAAAGGACGTCGGGCATAGGGATACTCTGGGCCTCGTCGCCGTTGGATTGGCGCGTTCAGGCTATGGAGGGGCCGGAGGCGCGGCATTGATCTGGCTCAAAAGGCCGGCAAGCGCGTCCCGTCGCCCGAACGCCCTACGGCGATATCGCGCCGGTCTCCCGCGCCGCTCTACTGTGCTATAGACGCTCCTTTGCGATCGAAGAGGACGAGAGGCTTTCATGGAAGATCCGCTTGGCGCCTTCGTGCCGACTTCCGAGGTGAGACTTGACGGCGCGATGAGCGGACCGCTCGCCGGCATCGCATTCGCCGCCAAGGACATTTTCGACGTGGCGGGTTTCGTGACGGGTTGCGGCAATCCGGACTGGGCCCGCACCCACCAGCCGGCCGGCCAGACCGCGCCCAGCGTGGCGGCTTTCTTGGAGGCCGGTGCCACGCTTGTCGGAAAGACCATAACGGACGAGCTGGCCTTCAGCCTGAACGGCCAGAACTTTCACTACGGCACGCCGACCAACAGCAATGCGCCGGGCCGTATCACCGGCGGCTCGTCCTGCGGCTCGGCCTCGGCGGTGGCGGGCGGCGCCGTTGAACTCGCCCTTGGTAGCGACACTGGCGGCTCGGTGCGAATACCGGCAGCCTACTGCGGTCTCTACGGCTTGCGCCCGAGCCACGGCCGGCTCTCACTGGAGGGCGTCATGCCCTTGGCGCCGAGCTTCGATACCGTGGGCTGGTTCACGCGCGATGCGGCGCTGCTCCGGCGGGCGGGCGAAGTGCTGTTCGGCGAGAGCGCGTCGGGCGCGCCCGAGCCGAGCCGCTGGCTCCTGGCCGAGGACGCTTTCGCGTTGGCGGAGGCGCCGATCCGTGCGGCCTTGAAGCCCTTCGTCGAGCGCTTGGGCGCGCGGCTGGGTGCGGCCGAGCCTCTGGTGCTAGGCGAGCCGGGCGGCGGGCTGGGCGACTGGATGCTGCACTTTCGGCATCTTCAGGCCCACGAGATCTGGCAGACCCATGGCGCCTGGATCAGCGAGACGAAACCGAATTTCGGCCCGGAGATCGCGGAGCGTTTCGCCTGGGTGCCGAGCATCAGCGACGAGACCGCAGCCGAGGCCGGTGAGGCGAGGAAGGGCTTCTCGGCGCGCCTGAGGGGGCACTTGACGCTCGGCAGCATCCTGTGCATTCCGACATCGCCCGGCATCGCCCCCCAGGTTCAAGCCTCGGCCGAGAGCCTGCGCGAGCACCGCGACCGCGTTCTGAGCCTCACCTGCATCGCTGGGCTGGCGGGCTTGCCGCAAGTCACTTTGCCGTTTGCGCAGCATGCGGGCTGTCCGGTCGGGCTTTCACTGGTCGGCTGGCCGGGCGGCGATCTCCCGCTCCTGCGGTTTGCCGAGAGCTTCGCCGCTCAGATCGAAGCCGAGCCTATCGCCTCATAGGACCGAGGCTCAGGCGGCGTCGGCGACGACTCGGTCGCGTGGCAGGCGGACGGTCACCACCGTGCCGACGCCGAGCTCGCTCTCGAGCGAGAGCGTGCCTTCGTGCTGCTCGACGAGGGCGCGAGAAAGGGCGAGACCGAGGCCGGTGCCTTCGTGTTTGCGGCAATAGCCCGCGTCGACCTGCGTGAAGGGCTCCAGGACACGGTCGATATCCTCGGCGCCGATCCCGACCCCCGTGTCGGCCACCGAAAGGATGACGCCTTCCTGGCGGCTGCCGCGTAGGGCGACCGTGACGCAGCCGCCCGCGTTGGTGAACTTGACCGCGTTCGAGACCAGGTTCAGCAGCACTTGCTTGATCCGCCGCTCGTCCGCCTTCACGCGCGGCACCTGGGGCGCGATATCGGTGACCAGCTCGACACGCTGCTCGCTGGCCCGCGGGCGGATGAGGCGCAGGCTGGAGTCGATCACGGGCTGGAGGTCGATGACCTCTTCGACGAGGTCGATCAGGCCAGCCTCGGCCCGCGATACGTCGAGGATGTCGTTGATGATGCTCAGCAGGTGCTCGCCGCTCGCCCTTACGTCTCTGAGATACTCGTGATACTGCGCCGCGCCGATCGGCCCGAAGAGCTCCTGGCTCATGACATCGGAGAAACCGATGATCGCGTTGAGCGGTGTGCGTAGCTCGTGGCTCATGGTGGCCAAGAACTCGCTCTTGGTCCGGTTGGCAATCTCGGCGACCTCCTTGGCCTCGACGAGCTGTTGCTCGGCCTCCTTGCGCACCGTGATATCGCCGATGGAACCGGCCATGCGATAGGCGCGCCCCTCCGCGTCGCGCAGCACCAGCCCGCGATCGAGTATCCACCGGTAGCGACTGTCGTCGCCGCGAATTCGATATTCGGCCGAATAGATGTCGGTCTCACCCTTCAAGTGGGCCTGGAAGGCCTTCAGGTAGGCCGAGCGGTCGTCTTCATGGACACGTCGCAGCCACTCTCTGGCCTTGATCATGCAATTCTCGGCCTTGAGGCCGACGATCGCTTCGATGCGCGGCGAGACATAGACATCGCCTTTGGCCATGGTCCAGTCCCAGAGACCTTCGTTCGCGCCCTCCATCGCCAGGGCGTAGCGCTCCTCGCTTTCCTTCAAGGCCTGCTCGACGCGCTTGCGCTCCGTGATGTCGGCGTAGGTCGTCACGAAGCCGCCGCCGGGCAGCGGATTGCCGCGAATGTCCAGAACCATGCCGTTGGGCCGGGTGCGCTCGATCCAGTGCGGCTCGAAGCGCCTGGCCAGCCCGATCCGGCTGCGCACCTGCTCATCGACATTGCCGGGACCATAGTCGCCCCGCTCGGCGTTGAAGCGCACGATGTCTTCAAAGCTGACGCCGCTCCGCAGGAGCTTAGGCGGAAGCTCGAGCAGCTCGCCGAAGCGATCGTTGAATCCGACGACATTGAGATCCTTGTCGACGATGCTGATGCCTTCGGCCATATGGTCGATGATCTCGCGCAGGCGCGCTTCGCTCTTCACCAGGGAGCTCTGGGCGTCCAGGCGCTGAATCTCGATCGAGACCCAGCTCCCGATCATCGAGAGCAAGTTCTTGCCGTTCGTGCCCGTCGTGTCGGGCTTGTCGTCCAGAGCAAAGACGTGGCCGAACGGGCGGCCCTTGTCGTCAAACAGCAAGTTGCCTTGATAGGACCGGGCGCCGATCTCCACGAGGATCTCGTCGTCCGGGAACTGCTCGGCGACATTGTCCGTGAAGAGGCAGTAGGCCGATTCCCGAAAGACCTCGTCGCACGGCGTTCCCTTGAGATCGTAGGTCATGCCCGGGCCCAAGGGCGCGCCGAAGGCTGAGATCAGCTCGACACGGACATCGTCGACGAATCGACCGATCGCCGCCCAGCGATAGCCGAGACCCTTGGCCAGAGCCTCGGCCGCCACGTCGAGGAACTCGCGGCCTTCGGCTTGGCCCGAGATCAGCGTCGAAAAAGCCTCTTCCCAGCGTTTGAAGGCGGTTACGTCGGTGCGCAGAATGATGCTCCCGCCGTCCGCCGTCCGGCGCTCCGTCACGTTGATCCAGCTTCCGTTGGATAGCTGCTGGATGTGCTCGCTGGGAAGCTGCCGGTGCAGAGCCCGGCGACGGGCGGTGTAGTCCTGCTGCTCATCGTCGGCGATGGTGGGTGGCGCGCTCTTCGCCGTCGCTTCGACCATCTCATCGAAGGTGCCGCCGAGGCGGAGCGTGTCCGGGGTCTGCGCGGTCGTCGTCCAGAAGCTGTCGTTGACCAGGACCAGACGGTCGTCGGCGTCGAAGAGAGCGATGCCTTGCGGCAGGATCTCGATCGCGGCGCCAAGGCGCTTCTCGAGCCGGCGGGCGGTTTCCTTCGCCTTCGCCTCTTGAGTCAAGTCGGTGCCGGTCCCGCGATAGCCGAGGAAGGCGCCATCGGAATCGAAGATCGGCTTGCCGCTGATCCGGAAGCGATGACGTTTGCCGTCGGGCGCATGGTAGTCGTACTCGAAGTCGCGAAACGGCCGCCGTGCCTCCAGGTCGGCGACATGGTTCTTCCAGACCTCGGGCATCGAATCGAACTTGACGGCCTCGTCGCGGCGCTTGCCGAGGAATTGATCGACGCCCAGCCCCGTGACCACCTCGAGCCGGGAGGAAGCGTAAGAGAAGCGCAGGTCTGGTCCCATCTCCCAGATCCAGTCGCCGGCGAGCTCGGCGACGTCCTCGAAACGCGCCTCGCTTTCGCGAATCCGGACTTCCGCCTCGGCGAGACGCTTGCGCAGTGTCTCCAGCTTCTCCCGGCTCTGTAGCAGTGGCGCCCCGGCGATCACGGCGGTGGCCGCCGCCCCGCCGGCGCTCAGAGTCAGGAAGGCAAGGCCACCGGGCTCGACAGGAATTGTCGGCAAGAACAAGGCCTCGCCCATCTGCCAAAAGGCCGCCGCGGCAGCGATGAGGAGAAGAGCCGACGCGATGCGAGCCGGGCCCGGCTCGGTCTCGCCGAGCGGCCGAAGAAGCCGCCAAGCAGAGGCGCCCATCAGGCTGGCGGCCAAGGCGAAGAGAGCAGCCGTCGCAGAGGCGTTCCAGGGCTCCGCCACGAGGCCTAGGAGCAAGACGACTGCAAGAACGAGGGCCGCGCCCACCGCGACTCGAAGGCTTGCACGCTTGCGCCTTTCGCTCAGGAGGCCCGCTAACAGGCAAAGGCCGAAGCCGGCAGCGGCAGCGGCCTCGAGGAGACGGCTCCAGCCTGTCTCCGCCGTGGCAGGTAAAAACGTTGACACGGGCCCCGCCGCCAGCGCCGCCAAGGCGGCGATCCAGTATCGAAATTCTTGACTCGTGGGATGGGCCTTCACCATCATGGCGAGAAGGACGGCGACGATGCCGGGGGCGAGAGCGGCATGGGCGCCGGACATTTCGCGAACTACTCCTCTGGCGTCAGAGTGTCGGTCTTTCCGCAGCGGATTTGTATTGGCCCAGCTAGCATGGAATCGAACTGATGACTAAACTAGCACAAACGATTCCTGCACCGGTCGATGCAAACCCCACCGTGTCACACTATCGCAATCTCTAGGTTACGTCTAAGTTAAGAAGCGAAACCTCACGGCAGAGTAGTGCTTTTGCTCAATTCTTTCCTTGATTGCTTGGGTGATCTATTTGTTCAACTCTAGATCACTCGTCGTAGCTGACTAGTGTCGTGACGGGCACCGATTGCTTGGCTCTGCCTTGCAGGAAGGTGAGCTCGATGATGCAGGCAGCGCCTCTGACATCGCCGCCGCACTGGTGCAGGAGATCCGAAGCTGCACGCATGGTGCCGCCGGTTGCCAGGAGATCGTCGAGCAGGACGATGCGCTGGCCCTGGTCGATGGCGTTCTCCTGCACCTCGATCGTGTCGGTGCCGTATTCGAGATCGTAGGTATAGGGGATCGTCGCGCCGGGCAGCTTGCCTTCTTTGCGTACCATGACGAAGCCGATCCCGAGCTTGAGCGCCAGGGGTGCCGCCACGAGAAAGCCGCGGGACTCGATGCCGGCGAGAACGTCCGGCTCGTGCTCCGCCACGGCCTCGGCCAGCCGGTCGACCGTGGTTTGCCAGGCCTTCGGATGCGCGAGCAGAGTCGAGATGTCGTAGAAGAGAACGCCCGGCTTCGGGAAGTCCGGCACCGTCGCGATGTGGTCCTTGAGGTCCATGGATTTGAAGCGCCCCCTAATCGCAAATCCCACGGTCGAGTTCGGCGGGCGGCATCCTACAAGGCTTAGTACTTCCGGACAAATTCCGCCGTGTGCAGGCGCGCGGTTTCGGCACGGCCGGGCCTGCGAGGCGGCCAAGCCTTGCCCCGCGGGTCGAAGCGGGCTTAAGTAGATCGAGTGATCTTCAGGGCGAAGCCGCCACGTCGGAAATCTCGGGCTGCCCCTTCAAGCCTTGTCAGCGGGTTTGCGATCCCAAGCCATGTCCTTCGTCCTTCATCGACAGGCGACCAAAGTCCCGCCGCGTGCCGTGGCGGGCGAGGGCGTCCACATCATCGACCACGACGGCAAGCGCTATCTCGACGCTTCGGGTGGCGCCGCGGTCTCCTGTCTGGGCCACAGCCATCCGGCAGTGCTGCAAGCGATCAAGGATCAGATCGACAAGATTCCCTTTGCCCATACCGGCTTCTTCAGCAACGAGCCCTCCGAGCGCCTGGCCGAGCATTTGGTCTCGCGCGCGCCCGAAGGCCTGGGACGGGTCTATTTCGTCTCCGGGGGCTCGGAGGCGAACGAGACCGCGATCAAGCTTGCCCGTCAGTACTTCCTCGAGATCGGCGAGCCGCAGCGGCGGCGCTTCATTGCGCGGCACCAAAGCTATCACGGCAACACCCTCGGCGCCTTGGCCGTCGGCGGCAATCCGAAGCGCCGCGAGCCGTTCCAGCCGCTCTTGATGGAAACCAGCCACATCGCGCCTTGCTACGCCTATCGCCACAAGCGTCCCGAGGAAAGCGAGGAGGCCTACGGTAAACGCGCCGCGGACGAGCTGGAGGCCGAGATACAGCGGCTTGGGCCGGAGACCGTCGCCGGGTTCTTCGCCGAGACCGTGGTCGGTGCGACGCTGGGCGCGGTAGCCCCGGTCGCCGGCTATCTGAAGCGGATCCGCGAGATCTGCGACCGCTACGGCGTGCTCATGATCCTCGACGAGGTGATGTGCGGCATGGGCCGCACCGGGACGCTCTACGCCTGCGAACAGGACGGCGTGGCGCCTGACCTGCTGACCTGCGCCAAGGGCCTCGGGGCGGGCTACCAGCCGATCGGCGCCGTGCTGCTCGCCGAGCGGGTCTTCGCGGCGATCATCGAAGGCAGCGGTGCCTTCCGCCACGGCTTCACCTACATCGGCCACCCGACCGCCTGTGCCGCGGCCCTGGCAGTCCAGGAGTCGATCGAGCGCGAGGCGCTGTTGGAGAACGTCGGCCGCCAAGGCACGGCTCTGCGCGAGGCGCTAGAGGATCGTTTCGGCAACCATCGCCATGTCGGCGACATCCGGGGACGCGGTCTGTTCATCGGTCTCGAGCTGGTGCGCGACCGCGCGACGAAAGAGCCCTTCGACCCGGGCGACCCGGGCCTCGGCCTCTTCGCAGAGATCAAGCGGGAAGCCTTCGCGGCCGGCCTGATGTGCTATCCGGGCGGCGGCACGGCGGACGGCGTCGCCGGCGATCACATCCTGCTGGCGCCGCCCTTCATCATCGAACCGGGCCATGTCGACGAGATCGTCGCCAAGCTGGGCGCCGCCGTCGACGTTGCGCTCGAGAAGGTCGCGTCGAAGGCGCCGGCGTGAGCGTTACGGCGCTGGACCAGACGCCTCTCATCTTGGCCGTCGCCCCGAACGGGGCGCGCAAGACCAAGGCCGACCATCCGCGCCTGCCCATGACGCCATCCGAGATCGCCGAGACCGCGGCGGCCTGCGCCGAGTCCGGCGCCGCCATGATCCATCTTCACGTGCGCGACGCGGCGGGGCGGCACAGCCTCGACTGCGGACTCTATCGCGAGGCCATGGCTGCCGTGCGTGCCGCGGTCGGCGATCGCCTGGTGATCCAGGTGACCAGCGAGGCGGTCGGCCTTTACAGCCCGGCGCAGCAGATGGCCATGGTCCGCGAGCTGCGTCCCGAGGCGGTAAGTTTGGCCGTGCGCGAGCTGATACCCACGGCGGGCGAGGAGGAGGAAGCGGCGGGTTTCCTCGCCTGGCTGCGAGCCGAAGGCGTTCTTCCGCAGTTCATCCTCTATTCGCCGGAGGATCTCGCACGCTTCGACGACTTGATCGACCGCGGCGTCGTCTCGGGCGAACGTCAGTCCGTGCTCTTCGTGCTTGGCCGCTACAGCGCCGGGCAGACCTCGCGCCCCGCCGAGCTGTTGCCCTTTCTAGCCGCCCGGCGTCGAGACCACCTTTGGTCGCTCTGCGCCTTTGGGCCCCAGGAGACCGCCTGCGTCGTGACGGCGGCCGGCCTCGAGGGGCATGCCCGGATCGGTTTCGAAAACAACCTCTATCTGCCGGACGGCACTCTGGCGGCGGACAACGCCGATCTCGTGGCGGCCGCGGCGAAAGGGATCGCTGCGACCGGCCGGCCGTTGGCGAGCGCGGCACAGGCGCGCGAAATCCTGGGTTCAGTCTGAGAAGCGGTGCTCGTTCGAGTCATGATGCGCTGGAAGTCGACAGGAGGTCTCGCTCGGAAGCTCGGGCTGTTCGCCGCGGTCGGTCTCGCGACGGCTGTCCTGTCGCTGCACGGGCGTGCACTCGAGGCCGAGGAGACGGCCCTGGTGCTCGGCACCGCGCCGGTCGCCGGAGTCTACTATCCGGCCGGCGGCGCACTCTGTCGCCTGATCAATGAGCGCCGCCGCGATCTGGGCCTGCGCTGCCTGGTCGAGAGCACCGACGGCTCCGCGGAAAACCTGAAACGGCTGGCGACGGGCGATCTCGACTTCGCACTGCTGCAGTCCGATTGGCAATACCACGCCTACCAGGGCAGTGGCCGTCTCTCCGAGGGGCCGCCGTTCAACGAGCTACGCGGGGTACTCTCCCTACACGCCCAGCCGTTGACCGTCGTCACGGCGCGGGAGAGCGGCATCGAGAGCTTCGACGACCTGAAGGGCAGGCGCGTCAACCTCGGGCCGGCGGGCTCGGCCGTGCGTGCGGCCTCGGAGATGCTGATCCAGAGCCTCGGCATGAAGGGCAGGGATTTTGCCGAGGTCATGGACCTGGGGGTCGACGAACAGGTGCAAGCGCTTTGCGCCGGCCTGATCGATGCCTTCATCCTACCGACGAGTCATCCCAACGGCGTGATCGCAGCGGCGACGGAGGGCTGTCTCGCCAGGCTGGTCGACGTGAAAGGTCGGGCCGTGGACGGCCTGCTCGCGGACTGGCCCTACTTCGCAACGGCCGCGATTCCCGGCGGGATCTATCGCGGCAATCCGAAGCTCATCGAGAGCTTCGGCGTGCGTGCGACGCTGGTGACCCATGCGGGACAATCGACCGAGGTCGTCTACAACATCGTGCGCGCGATCTTCGAGCAACTCGAAACCCTGCGCGTTCAGCATCCGGCACTGGCGAGCCTCAGATCCGAGCAGATGGTCGCCAACGCGAACACGGCACCGCTTCACGAAGGCGCGTTGCTCTATTACCGCGAGAAGGGCTGGAAGTAGCCGGCCGCCAGGGCGGAGCGACGTGCCGCGGCGCGCGAGGTCGGCGGCGACGCTTTCGTGACCAGTTAGCGGTGGCCTTTCCAGCGCGAAACGTGTTCAATAGGCGCGCAAACGAAGAAAAAACTTGAACGATTCCAAGAGCGGGGAGCGTTGAGTTCTCGCCTTTCAGGGATGGCGCAGTTGTGTCGAAGCAATTGCGCCGAAATGGTACCGGGAGCGCGTTGGCAGGATGCCGCTGCAAGGTTTCCACGCCAGATCCGCGCGCGGCGATTCGGCCTTTGCGTGACCGGCAGAGCCGCCGGCCAATTCCGGCCGGGGGATTTCCCTTCCTTCCAGTCTTTTCGCAGAGGAAAGTGGGAGTGCGAATCCATGAATAAGTTCCTGTCGACGTCGATTGTGGCGGGCTTTGTTTTCGCGGCCTCGATGGCCGGCTCGATGCCGGGCGAGGCGGCGGATCAGAAGTTCATCAGCATTGGGACGGGCGGCGTCACCGGCGTCTACTATCCGACGGGCGGTGCGATTTGCCGCCTGGTCAACAAGGGCCGCAAGGAGCACGGCGTGCGTTGCTCGGTCGAATCAACCGGCGGCTCGGTCTACAACATCAACACGATCAAGGAACGCGAGCTCGACTTCGGCGTCGCCCAGTCGGACTGGCAGTATCACGCCTACAACGGCACGTCGAAGTTCGAGGACGCCGGCGCCTACAAGGATCTGCGGGCCGTCTTCTCGGTCCATCCCGAGCCCTTCACGGTCGTGGCGCGGGCCGACGCCGGGATCAGCAACTTCGAGGATCTCAAAGGCAAGCGCGTCAACATCGGCAATCCCGGCTCCGGACAGCGGGGCACCATGGAGGTGCTGATGGAAGCGGTGGGCTGGAGCACGTCGGACTTCGCCCTGGCCTCGGAGCTGAAATCGGCAGAGCAGTCGCAAGCGCTCTGCGACAACAAGATCGACGCCATGGTCTTCACCGTCGGGCATCCCTCGGGATCGATCAAGGAGGCCACCACCTCCTGCGACTCCGTGCTCGTCAACGTCACCGGCGCGGCCGTCGACCAGCTGGTGAACGACAACGCCTACTATCGCTCGGCGACGATTCCGGGCGGCATGTACCGCGGCTCGGACAGCGACGTTCGCACGTTCGGCGTGGGCGCGACATTCGTGTCCTCGACGGACGTTCCGGAGGACGTGGTCTACGTCGTGGTCAAGGCGGTCTTCGAGAACTTCGATCAGTTCAAGAAGCTGCACCCGGCCTTCGCCAACCTCGATCCCAAGGAGATGATCAAGGACGGGCTTTCCGCGCCGCTGCATGCCGGGGCGGAGAAGTACTACAAGGAAAAGGGCTGGATGTAGGCAACAAGCGCGACGGGGCGGCCGGGAGGCCGCTCCGCCGCCTCTTTGTAAGTGTAGTTTGGAAGCATTGCGAGGCAGCCGCCGAGACGAGACGCGCTGCCAAAGTGATTGGCGCTCGCGATTCCGCATTGGATGAGATTCGCGGGCGGGAGCTAACATCGGTAGACCCATAGTCGAACGCCGCAAGGCGCGGGAGGCGATGATGAAGCAGACCACCGGTCTGGCCGCCGTCCTAACCCTGACGATCGGTCTCCTCGCCTTGGCCCCCAAGGCTGCTATGGCCGAGGAGATCCTGATCGGCACCGGCAGCACGGAGGGCGTCTACTACCAGGTGGGTCGTGCGATCTGCCGGCTGGTCGAGCGCAACGTCGAGGGCATGACCTGCAGCGCGCTCGCTACCGAGGGCTCGCTGTTCAACCTGAGCAATGTCACGGGGGGAGCGATCGAGCTCGGTCTCGCGCAGTCGGACTGGCAGTTCCACGCCTACGGAAAGTCTGGCCCCTTCGCCTTTGCCGATGGTTCATTCGAGAATCTGCGCGCGCTCTTCTCGGTGCACGGCGAGCCCTTCACCCTGGTGGCGCGGCAGGACTCGGGGATAGAGAGCTTCGACGATCTCAAAGGCCGACGGGTCAACATCGGCAACCCCGGATCCGGCCAGCGCGCGACCATGGAGGTCGTCATGGCGGCCAAGGGCTGGACCATCGACGACTTCCTCGTCGCCCAGGAATACAACGCCGCGGAGCAATCGCTCGCGCTCTGCAACGATCGTATCGAGGCGATGGTCTATACCGTCGGCCATCCCAATGCCTCGATCAACAAGGCCACCGGCCTCTGCGCGGCGCGACTGGTCGATGTGACCGGGCCGGAAGTCGACAAGCTCGTATCCGACAATCCCTATTACGCCTATGCGACGATTCCCGGCGGGATCTATGCGAGCAATCCCGATTCCGTGACGACCTTCGGCGTCAAGGCGACACTGGTGAGTTCCGCCGATGTCGATGCGGAGACGATCTACGCCGTCGTCAAGGCGGTCTTCGACAACATCGAGCAGTTCAAGCGCATGCACCCGGCCTTCGGCACCCTCGAGCGCGGCAGGATGATCTGGGAGGGCCTGTCCGCGCCGCTCCACGAGGGTGCCGAGCGCTACTACCGCGAACAGGGCCTGATGTAGGCATGCCCGTAAAGGACGGCGGACCGCCTGAGGCGACGCTCCCAGCGCGGTCAGGCGACAAGAGAGGCACGAACAGGGGGACGACAAGATGAGCGACGACAAAGCCGCCGGCACGCAGATGTCCGATCAGGAATTGCAAGATCTCGTCGCTTCGACGGACACGGGCGCGCGCAACCCTGCCGGGCCGGTCGGCACGATCCTACTCGCCGTCTGCTTGGCCTGGTCCTTGTTCCAGCTTTGGATCGCTTCGCCCCTGCCGTTCATGTTCGCAAAGATCATACCGGTGCTGAACGACAGTCAGGCGCGTTCGATCCACTTGGCCTTCGCCGTCTTCCTCGCCTACACCGCCTATCCGGCGCTGAAGCGCTCGCCGCGCGACCGGATTCCGATTTTGGATTGGGTTCTCGCGCTCGTCGGCGCCTTCTGCGCCGGCTACCTCTTCCTGTTCTATCGGCAGCTTGCCGATCGTCCGGGCCTTCCGACCGACATGGACTTGGTCGTGGCCGGCATCGGGATGGTGTTGCTGCTCGAGGCGACACGTCGGGCGCTCGGTCCACCCCTGATGATCGTCGCGCTGGTGTTCCTCACCTACGTCTTCTTCGGCGACAAGAGCTTCGTGCCCGAGGTGATCCAGTGGAAGGGCGCCTCTTACGCCAAGGCCATGTCGCATCAGTGGCTGACGACCGAAGGCGTGTTCGGCGTTGCTCTCGGGGTCTCGACGACCCTCGTTTTCCTCTTCGTGCTGTTCGGCTCGCTCCTCGAGAAGGCGGGCGCCGGCAACTACTTCATCCAGGTCGCCTTCTCTCTGCTGGGCCATATGCGCGGCGGACCGGCCAAGGCGGCCGTCGTGTCGTCAGGCATGACGGGTTTGGTCTCCGGCTCCTCGATCGCCAACGTCGTGACGACCGGCACCTTCACGATTCCCTTGATGAAGCGGGTCGGCTTTCCGGCCGAGAAGGCCGGCGCCGTGGAGGTCGCCTCCTCGACCAATGGGCAGCTTACGCCGCCGATCATGGGCGCGGCCGCCTTCCTGATGGTCGAGTACGTCGGCATCTCCTACGTCGAGGTGATCAAGCACGCCTTCCTGCCGGCGATCATCTCCTACATCGCGCTCGTCTACATCGTGCATCTCGAGGCCTGCAAGGCGCACATGCGGGGGCTGCCGCGTGCCTACGAGACGACGCTGATGCGCAGCGTCTTTACGTTCGTCGCGACGGTCGCCGGCCTCGTCATTCTGGCGGGAATCACCTACTACGGCTTCAGTTGGACCAAGACGGCCTTCGGCGACGCGACCTTCTGGATCGCGGGCGTGGTCATCCTCATCGCCTACCTGCTGCTCCTGTCCTATGCGGCCCGCTACCCGGCGCTCGAGATGGACGATCCCAACTCGGAGATCGTTTCGCTGCCGATGCCCGGGCCGACGATCAAGTCCGGTCTCTATTTCCTGTTGCCGATCGTGGTCCTGGTCTGGTGCCTGATGGTCGAGCGGCTCTCGCCCGCCCTGTCGGCCTTCTGGGCGACCGTGGTCATGATGTTCGTCGTCATCACGCAGCGCCCGCTGTTCGTGGTCTTCCGCCGCAGCGGCGAGATGAGCGAGGCTATGCGCCAGGGATTCGACGATCTGGTCCAGGGCCTGATCGCGGGCGCGCGCAACATGATCGGCATCGGCGTGGCGACGGCGGCCGCCGGCATCATCGTCGGCACGGTCACGCTCACCGGGATCGGGCAGGTCATGACCGAGTTCGTCGAGGTGATCTCCGGCGGCAACCTGATCCTGGTGCTGATCTTTACCGCCCTGATCAGCCTGATCCTGGGCATGGGACTGCCGACCACGGCGAACTACATCGTGGTCTCCTCGCTGATGGCGCCCGTGATCGTGACCCTGGGCGCCCAGGCCGGCCTGATCGTCCCGCTGATCGCCGTGCATCTCTTCGTGTTCTATTTCGGTATCCTGGCCGACGACACGCCGCCGGTGGGGTTGGCCGCCTTCGCGGCGGCCGCGGTATCGGGCGGCGATCCGATCAGGACCGGCATCCAGGGCTTCACCTACGACATCCGCACCGCGATCTTGCCCTTCATGTTCATCTTCAACACCGAGTTGCTCATGATCGGCATCGATCATTGGTGGGAGGTGATCGTCGTCGTCATCGTGGCGGTGGCCGCGATGCTGATCTTCGCCGCCGCGACCCAGGGCTTCTTCATCGTCAAGAGCCGGCTCTGGGAGTCCCTCGCCATGGTGCTGATCGCCTTTTCGCTGTTCCGACCCGGCTTCTGGCTCGACATGGTGCAGCCGCCCTACGAGTCGGTCGCGCCGGCCGGACTACTCGAGCTGGCCGGGCAAGCGCCGGCCGATGCGCGGATCCGGCTGCAGGTCGAAGGCGAGAACATCGACGGCGACATGGTCTCGACGACGGTGGTGCTACCGCTCGGACCCGAAGGCGACGGCGTGACGCGCCTCATGGACAATGCCGGCCTCGAGCTGCGGGACGAGGAAGGCAAGGTCCTGATCGATAATGTCGTCTTCGACAGCGAAGCGGAGAAGGCCGGGCTCGACTTCGATTGGGAGATCAAGTCGGTGGAGGTCCCCGCCAGCCGCCTGCCGAAGGAGACTTTCTACATTCCGGCCATGATTCTGTTCGGCTTGATCGTCGTCTTGCAGCGGCGTCGCAGACCGGCGCAGGAAGCCGTCGCCGCGGCCTCGGCGTGAGAGCGGGGATTTCGCCATGTTCAAGGACATCCTGTTCGCCGTCGACCTGCCCAATCAGGAATCGCAGGACAAGGCTCTCCAAGTCGCGATCGCCGAGGCCCGGGCGAGCGACGCGACGCTGCACGTTATGACCGTGGTGCCTGACTTCGGCCTGAGCATCGTCGGCAGCTACTTCCCCGAGGGCTTCGAGAAGAAGGCGATCGACGAGGCGACGCAGCATCTGCACGACTACGTCAAGACGAAGGTGCCCGCTCAGGTCTCGGTGCAGCACATCGTCTGTCACGGCAGCGTCTATTCGGAGATCCTGAGGACCGCGAAGGAGATCGGCTGCGACCTGATCGTCATGGCGTCGCATCGGCCCGAGCTGCAGGACTACCTGCTCGGCCCGAACGCGGCCCGCGTGGTGCGGCATGCGCTCTGTTCGGTGCTTGTCGTGCGCGATGCTTGAGGCGTCCCCGCCAGGGATCGCGATTTAGGCGCATGTTGGATCGGAGACCGGTCTTCTACGCTGCGCTGCTCTTGATTGCGTTCGGTGGAGTCTTGGGTCGGGCGCAGGGCGAGACGTCACAGGCTCTAGCGATACCCGAATTGGTCAGGGTGCCGGCCGGTGCCTTCATCGCCGGCTCGGATCGGCGGGAGCGGGAGACCGCCTATCGTCTGGACGAGGCGGCCTATGGCCATTCGCGGACCCGCGATTGGAAGTGGTACGAGAACGAGCGCCCGCGCGGGGCCAAGGAGACGGCGAGCTTCGAGATCACGCGCACGCCGATCACCAATCGTCAATATGCCGCCTTTCTGGCCGCCACCGGGCACCGGCACCCGGACGTCGATGCCGAGACCTGGCGCGGCTACAAGCTGGTCCACCCCTTCTCCCGCACGCGGCGGCACGCCTGGAGCCGAGCGCTGCCGCCGGAAGGCCGCGCCGACCATCCGGTGGTGCTGGTCAGCCACGCCGACGCGCAGAGCTACGCCGCCTGGCTTAGCGAGGTCACCGACCGGCGCTGGCGCCTGCCGAGCGAGCTGGAGTGGGAGAAGGCGGCCCGAGGCGAGGACGGCCGGGTCTTTCCCTGGGGCGGCACCTGGGACGCCGGCAAGGTCAACAGCCATGACGCGGGGCCCTTCGACACCCTGCCCGTCGGCAGATTTCCGTCCGGGGCGAGCCCCTACGGCCTGCTGGATGCCGCGGGCCAGGTTTTCGAGTGGACGGCGAGCCCGGGCAACCCCGGGCGCTTCATCGTCAAGGGCGGCTCGTGGGACGACAAGGGATGCGGCGTCTGCCGGCCGGCGGCGCGGCACGCCCGGCCGGCCGGCATTAAGCATATCCTGATCGGTTTCCGCTTGATTGCGGAATGATCTATGGCCTTTCCTTCCGTCTCGGCTCACGGCATGTTGAACCGGAGCGGGCTTGCCCAGGGCCCGCGAAACCTCGATCTGGTTAGGCGTTATGCGGGCAGCAGAAGCGATACGTCAGCTTGAGATCCCCTCGGCCGTCGACCTCGAGGCTTTGCCGGGCGACGAGATTGAGTCGATGGCGCGGGCGGGTCAGCAGATCGTCGAGATCTATCGGGTCCTCAACAAGACGAGCGACAACGTGGTCGGCGAGCTGCTGCGCGGCCAAGGGACCTTTTACGAATGGGACCACTTCCCGCCCGGCGACGTCTACGATCGCGAGACGCACAGTCAGTTCTACTATCACGCCCATGCGGCCGACCAGCGCTTCGAGGGCGAGCACGGGCATTTCCACACCTTCATCCGGCCCAAGGGCATGCCGCCGGGGATCAAGCCGGCACCGGTCCCGAACGCACCCAAGCCGAAGGACGGCAACGACGCGCTCAGCCATTTGATCGCCATATCGATGAACCCGGCGGGCTTTCCCTTCCGCCTCTTCACGGTCAACCGCTGGGTGACGGGCGAGACCTGGTACCGGGCGCCGGACGTCTCGGTGCTGCTCGATTACTTCAAGATCGACGTGGCGCGCCCGTCCTGGCCGACGAATCTCTGGATCACGGCGATGGTGCGGCTCTTCAAGCCCCAGATCCTCGAGCTGCTGAAGGTCCGCGATCAGACCGTCGAGGAATGGCAGCGCTTGCACAACGACCGGGACGTATACGAAGACCGCGAGTTGGAGATCACGTCCTATGCCGATGTCGACGTGGAAGCACAGGTCCGCGCAGTCGGCCAAGAGATGCTGAGGCGGCAGTAGAACACAAGACGCCGCGTCCCCCTCCGGCGGCGTGACCCGACCGCCCGGTACCCCGAATAGGCAAGGCTCGAAGCCCCCAGGCCGCCTTGTCTGCGTTAAGGGTCGCTTAACGCTCATTACATCATAATTGATCGCGGTTCGGCCCATTTAACGCGCGTCCGTTGCGGTCGGCGCCTGGCTTGCCGCAAGCGTGACCCATGATCGGAAGTCAAGGGAAACAATGGCTTCAAAACTCTCGAAGGACGATGTCAGTCGCCTTTTGACCGACCCCTCGCCGAAGACCCGTGCGGAGACCGTCTCCAAGATCGCGGTCCAGTTCGACGATCGTCGGTTGAGCGAAAGCGAACGCAATATCGCCGAGGATATCTTCCGCGCCGTCTTGCAGGACGTGGAGGTCCATGTTCGCGAGACCCTGTCGGCTCATCTCAAGTCCTCGCCCGACTTGCCGCGCGATATCGCGCTGTCGCTGGCGAAGGACGTCGAGTCGGTGGCCTTGCCGGTCCTGAAGTTCTCCGAGGTCCTGACGGACGAGGACCTCATCGAGATCGTTCAGGGCGAGAACTCGGCCAAGCAGATCGCCATCGCCCAGCGCAAGGTGGTTTCCTCCGGGGTCGCCGATGCCTTGATCGACACCGGCAATGAGACCGCCGTGGCCAAGCTCGTCTCGAACGAGGGTGCCGAGCTGACCGAGCGGGCGATCGGCCGGGTCATGACCAACTACAAGAAGAGCCAGAGTGTCGCGGACTCCCTGTCGCGGCGGCCGAACCTGCCGCCGGCGCTGTCCGAGCAGATGGTCAATGCCCTGACCCAGAAGCTCCAAAGCGTCCTGACCGCCAAGCACGATCTTCCGCCGGATCAGATCAGCAACCTGCTGCTGCAGGCGCGCGAGCGCGCCACGGTGACGCTGATCAGCGCCGGCTCCAGCGACGAGGAGCTGGAGCGGCTGGTCGAGCAGATGCACATCAACGGCCGCTTGACGCCCTCGGTCGTCCTGCGCGCGACGGCGATGGGCGATCTCGCGTTCTTCGAGATGTCCCTGGCCCGGCTGGCCCGCATTCCGGTGCAGAACGCGCGGATCCTAATCCATGACCAGGGCAACCTGGGCTTCGAATCGCTCTACTCGCGCACCGGCTTGCCGGAGCGTTGGTTCCCGGCCTTCCGCGCCGGCCTCGACGTGATCAGCGAGACCGACTACGACGGCGGCCCCTACGATCGGGAGCGCTTCGTCTCGCGCATGGTCGAGCGCATGCTGACCTTGTTCGAGGATCCGTCGGACCGCATGAGCGAGGCCGACATCGAATATCTGATGAACAAGCTTACGCAGCTTGCCGCCTAGCTTTGCCGTCGCCGTCGGGCCCAATCGAAGGGGCGCTGACGGCCATTGCCAGGCTCCCGGGGAGGGTCTATAACCCGCGCCCAGCGGGGAGTAGCTCAGCCTGGTAGAGCACCGTCTTCGGGAGGCGGGGGCCGGAGGTTCAAATCCTCTCTCCCCGACCAGTTTTCAAGCACTTACTGATTCCCGCCTCCTTCAGCTTGAGGTCAATCGGCCTTCTTTCGGTTACGCGGCCAAAAGCAAATCTCGAGCGGGCTGCGGCAAGCGGCGTACCCCAGCTGCTAAGGCACTTTTCCATTTCGGTCCTCGGCTGCGGGCTTCTTCGTAGGCAACGGTGATATCGTCGGGGCTGCCGTTCAGCTCGGCGGAAGCCGCGATCAGATCCGCTGCCTGAGCGATGTCCTTGCGCACCTTCTCGGCCTGTGCCCGTCTGCGGGTCGCCACGATCAGCTTGTGAACGGCATAGCGGGCGGGTTGTGGCACGTTGACCAGGACGCCGTAGCGGTACAGCACCGCGGCAGGTATCGGGTCCTGGATGAGGAAGTCCAGGAACGGGAGCGGTTGGGCGAACGCACCGAGAGCCTTGAGTTCAATGAGTTCATCCCTATCCGACTCTCGCTTCATCGTAGTCAGGAGCTCGACGGCCGTTCCGCTCTCGCCGCGCCAGCCCGACGATTTCGCGTAGTGACGGGGTGACGGTCTTGGCCGGAAGGTCTCGACGGATTGGAGCACTTCGGCGAACGCCGGGTCCATGCGATCATCAAGCGCAAGGCTGATCGTGTAGTGCTGGGCCAGGTCAATGTCCTCGGTCTTGGCGATCGCGCTTTCGAGCGGGCGCCCGAGGATCGCGGGGTAGCAGCCAAAGGCATGGGAACCCACCAGCACGGCTCGGAGTCTGAACGCGCCTGCCTTGGCGAGAGCCGAGAGAACCTTGCCCGTTTGTGCGTCTGGGGACGGATAGCCAGCCTCTCGGAGCATCCGGACGAAGCGACCGCGCTCACGGTCCCGCGCCTTGAGACCCGCTGCCTGCTCCCTCGTCCGTTCGATCCGCTGGCGAAGCTCGGGCGAGTCGGGTCCAAGGTAGGTGTTTCGGACGGCCCCTGCGAATCGCTGAGTTGTGTACCAATAGAATCTCTCGCTTCGCTCTATGAGCTTGGGCGAGCCGGGAATGGCGATCAGGGCATCGTCCTGGAGGCGAGCCAGCAGGTCGGAGTAAACTGTCTGCGCTGTCAAAGGGTAAGGCTTCATGACCGTCTTGTACTACAAAAAAACTTTTTGTAGTACAAGACGGGAAGCGGGATCCCTCCCGCCGAGGCCAGTTGACGGCCTTCGGGCAGGCCGCTACCAAGGTTTGCAGGGCGATCAGGCCTTAGCTGGCCGATCCATCGAAGGGAACCGTGTCATGAGCCGCGCCGCCGCCGTTATTGCGATCAGCCTCTTCCTCGCCGCTTGCACGGGGCCGCGTTCGATCCAGACGACCCAGCACGATCCGCTCTGGACGACGGCCTCCGACCCTTACCGCTGTTGGGACTATCCCGCTCTCTGCGAATAGAGCCGAGGGCCTTCGGCCGGCCCCGACATGGCGGGGTTCAGTAGGCGCGCTCGACGCAGAAATCCACGACTTCCGTGAGGGCGCGCCGCTCAGGCGTGTCGTCGAAGACCTGTAGAGCGCGCAGCGCCTCGTCGGCGTAGCGCTGTGCCCTCAGGACGCAGTCCTCGAGCACCTCGTCGCGCGCCATCAGGTCGATCGCGTGCCTGAGGTCGGCCTCGTCCTGCTCCAGGTCCTCGAGGCAGCGCTTCCAGAAGTCGCGCCCGGCGGGCGCGCCCTTCTCCAGGGCCAGGATCACGGGCAGCGTGATCTTGCCCTCCCGGAAATCGTCGCCCACGGCCTTGCCCAGCTCGGGCTCCCGCGCCGAGTAGTCGAGGATGTCGTCGATCAATTGGAACGCGATGCCGAGGCTACGGCCGAAGCGGCCGAGGGCCTCGGCCTCGGAGGCCGGACGGTCGGCGACGACCGCGCCGATCCGGCAAGCCGCAGCGAAGAGGGCGGCGGTCTTGGCGCGGATCACCTCCAGGTAGTCCTCCTCCGTGGTCGCGATGTCGTTGGAGGTGACGAGTTGGCGCACCTCGCCTTCGGCGATCACGGCCGAGGCGTTCGAGAGGATCTTCAGGACCTCCAGGGAGCCGTCCTCGACCATGAGCTGGAAGGCGCGGCTGAACAGGAAATCGCCGACCAGGACGCTGGGCTTGTTGCCCCAGACCGCGTTGGCCGTGTCCAGGCCGCGGCGCAGATCGCTCTGGTCGACCACGTCGTCGTGCAGCAGGGTGGCGGTATGGATGAACTCGACGCAGGCGGCGAGCGGGATGTGGCGCTCGCCCGCGTATCCGCAGAGGCGCGCGCAGGCCAGGGTCAGCATGGGGCGCAGGCGCTTGCCGCCGGCCGCGATGATGTGGCCGGCGAGCTGCGGGATCAGGGCCACGGGCGACTGCATGCGCTCCAGGATCAAGGCATTGACGGCCTTGAGATCCTCGCCGACCAGGTCGCTGATCGGATCCAGGCTCGGCCGCGACCCGTCGTCGCGTCGCCTCAAGTCAACGACGATTGCCAATGCCGTTCCCCTTAACCCTCGCTACCCGTCGTCGCGTCTTTTTCGTCAATGCGCGCCGTTCCCTTTGCGCTTGGCGATTAGCATATAAGGCGCTAGGACGAAACGCCAGAAAGCCGCGACAGGGGGCTCTAGGCCTTGAATCGTCAGAGAGATCCCAGCTTCGCGCGCGTGGCCGCCGGCTCGCTTCCTCGCACCGATCCTTATCGCCTATGAAGGAACTGATGCGGACCAACGACGTCGTCAAGCTCTCCTGGATCAAGGCCCTGCTGGCGGATTCCGGGGTCGAGGCCCTGATCCTCGACCAGCACACCAGTGTCCTGGAGGGCTCGGCCGGCGCGATCCCCCGGCGCCTGATGGTCGTGGAGGAGGACTATGCACGCGCCCGGCGGATACTGGCGGAGGCGGGGGAGGCCGAGGAGCTGCGATGAAGCCCTCTGCCGAGCCGCCCTTAGCGGAGCCGGGCGCGCGTCCGACGCCGGTCGGCTCGGGGGCGCTCAGCGAGGACACCTTGCTGAATGGCCGCATTCGGCTGCGCCAACACTTGCGGGGCTATCGCGTGGCGATCGACCCGGTGCTCCTGGCCGCCGCCGTGCCGGCGCGCGCGGGCGAGAGCGTGCTCGATCTGGGCTGCGGCGTCGGCGCTGCCGGGCTCTGCTTGCTGAGCCGATGTCCCGCGTGCGACGTCGTCGGGCTGGAGAGAGAGGCCGCCCTGGTGGAGCTGGCGCGGGGTAATGCGGCGCTCAACGGCTTTTCCGAGTGCTTCTCTGTCGTGACCGGGGACGTGACCGCGCGGCCTTTGCCGGCCGCGGTGCAGGGCCGCGATCACGTCATGTGCAACCCGCCGTTCCTCGAGGCGGATAGCGGCACGACCTCTCCGGAACCCGGCAACGAGGGCGCCAAGCGGGAGGACTCCGCGCGGCTCGACGATTGGATCGAGGCCGCCCTTTCGGCGGTCCGGCCCAAGGGCAGCCTCACTTTCGTTCATCGCGCCGACCGTCTGGAGGCTTTGCTCGCCGGACTGCACGGACGCGCCGGCGAGATCGTCGTCTATCCGCTTTGGCCCCAGCCGCCCGGCGACGACAAGGCACGGCCGGCGAAACGGGTGCTGGTTCGCGCCCGCAAGGCGGTGGCCGGCCCGACCCGCCTCGCCTCCGGCCTCGTCCTGCATGACCGCGACGGCGCCTTCACGCCGGCGGCGCAGGCCGTCCTGCGCGAGGCTGCCGGCCTGTCCCTTTAGCCGGTTAGCCGGTTTCGGTTGGCATGCCGCCGCGTATCCCCTATCTAGCCCTGCATGGGTCTCCGTAGCCTACTCTCGCGCCTGCCCTTCATTCCGATCGGCGAACCGCCGCCGGTGGTCGCGGTGTTGCGCCTGAGCGGCGTCATCGGATCGATGGGGCCGCTGCGCTCGGGCCTGACGCTCAGCCGCCTGGCCGAGCCGATCGAGCGGGCGTTCAAGGTCAAGCACTTGAAGGCCGTGGCCCTCGCCGTGAACAGCCCGGGCGGCTCTCCGGTGCAGTCCGCGCTGATCGCCAACCGGATCCGCAGTCTCGCCGAGGAGAAGAAGGTCAAGGTCTTCGCGTTTACCGAGGACGTCGCGGCCTCCGGCGGCTATTGGCTCGCCTGCGCGGCCGACGAGATCTATGCCGACGAAAGCTCGATCATCGGCTCGATCGGCGTGATCAGCCAGGGCTTCGGCTTCACCGAGGCGATCCAGCGCCTGGGCATCGAGCGTCGGGTGCACACGGCCGGCGACAAGAAATCCTTGCTCGACCCCTTTCGCGAAGAAGACCCGACCGATGTCAAGCGCTTGAAGGCTATCCAGAAGGAGGTTCACGAGAGCTTCAAGGATCTGGTCCGCCAAAGGCGCGAAGGCCGGCTCAAGGCGAGCGAACGCACGCTCTTCACCGGGGAGTTCTGGACCGGACGCAAGAGCCTGGAGCTGGGCCTGGTGGACGGGCTGGGCGAGCTGCGTCAGGTGATGCGCGAGCGCTACGGCAAAAAGGTCCGCCTGAAGCGGGTCGATGGTGAGCGCCGCTGGTGGCGTCCGAGCCTGAGGATAGAGACG